>JASHWL010000211.1 GCA_030044105.1 Thermoplasmata archaeon | reverse complement strand
GACATCGGGTTCTTCGGCGTCATCTCCGGGCTCGGCACCACGATCGGGCTCGCGCTCGGGTTCGTCTGGCTGTTCGTGATCGGCGTGAACCAGAACGTGATCAACGCGATGAGCGCGCTGCTGCTCGTCTCGGGCGGGCTCGCGCTGCTCTCCGCCGGGATCGCCTGGGCGTGGATCGAGGAGCCGAGCGGCCGCATCGAGCGGCGGACCGTCGCGGGGCTCCTCAACCTCCGTCCCGGCGCGATCGAGCGCGTGCGCCAGCTCAGGACGCGCGTGGTCGGCGTCCTCGACCTGACCCGGTCGTCCGCGCAGAAATTGCCGGCGAAGGAGTACCTCTTCCTCGCCTCGCTCGGCGTGATGAGCCTCGGCTTCGACGTCTTCTACGGCCCGTTCCCGGTCTTCCTCTGGCAGGACGCGCACTTCACCGACGCGGGCGTGTTCATCGTCTACCTCGGCGCCGCGGTCGCCTCCTCGGCGCTGTTCTTCCACTCGGGGAAGGCGGTCGACAACCACTCGCCGAAGGGCGTCTTCCTCGGATCCCTCGCGGGCCGGGTCGGCCTGATGCTGATCTTCCTCTGGGGACCGCTCTACGTCCTCTTCGGCCTCGGGAGCCCGATGCTGCTCGGCTGGGTCACGCTGCTGAACGGCCTCCTCGGCGTGACCTGGGCGTTCATCAGCACCGCGAGCACGCTGTTCCTCGTCCGACTGGTGGGCCGCTCCGCGCGCGGGCGTGCGCTCGGGCTCTACAGCGCGGTCGCCGGCGCCGGGAGCCTGGTCGGCACGCTCCTCGGAGGCTGGCTCTACGCCGGCTACGGCGTCCACCTGACCTACACGATCGCCGCGGTGGCCGTGGTGATCGGCGCGCTGATGCTGCTGCCGATCCCGTTCCACGTCTTCCAGCTACCGCACACGAGCCCGCATCGCCACCCGGTGCTCGCCCGGAGCACGCGCGCCACCGGGCCGCCTCCCCCGCGGCGCTGGGAGACCCCGCCCCTCACGCAAAGAAGTTCTCCCAAGTGAGGGTCCGGATCACGTAGCCGATCGCGAGGTTCGCGAGGAACGGCTCGAGCTCGGTCGCGTAGCGCTCGATGCGGCACGAGCGGAACCCCAGCTGGACCGTCGCGGCGGGGTGCTCGCCCTGCACGATCGCGAAGCGACCGGTGAGCCGCTCGTTGATCGTGAAGTGCCGCCCATCGTAGTCGATCGTCATCGGACCGAAGGTGGTCGAGCGCGTGTGCCAATGGTGCTCCCCGACCTGGATCCGGATCTGGTCGTCCTTCCGGTGGTAGCTCACCGTGGAGTGCGCGACGTCGGGGTGGTCGGGGAGGAACGTGTGGTACTCCGTCGAGAACAGGGCGGCGACCCGGGCGCCCACCCCGGATTGCTCCGACTGGACCGGTCGGGCCTGCCAGAGCGCGTCCCCGACCTGCACCTCGATGACGTTCTTGAGAACCCGCGCGGTAGCGAGGATCATCGGCCGCCCACGCCGGGCAGACCGGACCCGCCCCCGGTTCTTAATGGTGGGGCGGTAGTGGCGGCCCCGTGGCCGAGGCTCGGTGGACGCCCCCCGCGGAGGAGCGGGCGCTCGGCCTGGGCTTCTACGGCTCCGAGGCGCCTGGGGTCGACGGTCGGCTCAAGGAGTCCGCGGACGCGTTCCGCGTGACGGAGATCTCGAGCTATCCGCTCCCGGACCCGAACGGGCCGGTCACCGTCCTGCGCGTCGTGAGCCGGGACTGGGAGCAGCACGAGCTGGCCGCGGCGCTCGGCCGCCGGCTCGGCCTCCCACCCCACGCGGTCGAATGGTCCGGTACGAAGGACCGTCGGGCGGTGGCCGAGCGGCTGTTCTCCTACCGCGGTCCGCCGCCGGATCGCCAGCTCGGGCTCCGCGACGTCGAGCTCGTGGAGTCGTACCGGGCCCGCGACGGGCTCGTGCTCGGCCACCACTACGGGAACGCCTTCGAGATCCGGGTCGGCGCACTCGCGGCCGCTCCGGTCGACTCGGTCCGCGCTTACCGGGCCATCGACACGGAGCTGCGCGAGGCCGGCGGCTTCCCGAACTTCTTCGGGCCCCAGCGCTTCGGCGAGGTCCGCCCGATCACGCACGACGTCGGCCGCTGGCTCGTCCGCGGCGATCCGGCGCGGGCGGTGGAGGTGTACCTGGCCGGACGTCCGGAGGCCGGGGCCTCCGGACCCGGCGACGAGGCGCGCCGCGCGTACGCGGAGCACCACGACCCCGCCCGCGCGCTCCGCGAGTTCCCTCCCGAGTACCGGTTCGAAAGGATCCTGCTCGACCACCTGGCCCGCGGGCATCCTCCCGAGCGCGCGCTCCGGGGACTCTCGCGCGAGCTCCGCACGCTCTTCGTCCACGCCTACCAGGCGTGGATCTTCAACCGGTGGCTCACCGCGCGCGCTGCGCGCGAGGTCCCCTTCGATCGACCCGTGGCGGGCGACCGCATCGTCCGCGTCGGCCGCGACGGGACGGTCCGAGGCACCGACTCGGTCCCGGTGGACGCGGACAACCTCCCGGAGTGCGCGGATCTCGTGGCCCGCGGCCGCGCGGGCGTGGCGGGTCCGCTCGTCGGCTACGAGACGCCGGTCGGCCCGGGCGTCCCCGGGGAGATCCTCGAGGGTCTCCTGGCGGAGGAGGAGGTACGGCCCGCGGACTTCCGGCTGGTCGCCGCGCCGGACCTGGCGAGCCGCGGCACCTGGCGGCCCGTGCGCGTCGCCGAGCCGCCGGTCGCGTTCGCCGCCGGCGACGCCGACGTCCGGCTCCGCTTCGCGCTGCCGAAGGGCAGCTACGCGACCGTGCTCCTCCGAGAATTCCTGAAGCACGGAGCCCGTCCGGCCGCGCCCCGGGCCGAGTCCAGCGCTGCGTTCTAATACTCCGCGCCAGGGTCGGACGCCCGGAGAGTCGCGTCGATGGCAACGGAGTCCCCGCGGCCCTTCGTCCTGCCGGTCGGCGGGAGCCGGACGGCCGGGCCCGGACCGGCGCCGGCGGCCCCGGTGCGGGTGCCGACCGGCGTCCCGGACTTCGACTACCTCACGGGCGGATTGCCCGCCGGCTCGGTGGTCCTCCTCTTCGGCTCGGCCGGCGCCGGGCATCAGGAGTTCGCCTTCACGTCGGCGGTCCGCCTGATGGGCCGCGTCGAGGACCCGTCGCTGCATCGGGTCTTCCTCGGTCGGGCGAAGGGGACGTTCACCTACCCCGAGTCGGTCGCCTACCTGAGCACGAGCCGGTCCCGCGATCAGATCCTCGGCGAGGTCCGCGCCGCGTTCGACGGGGCCTACCCGGGGCTGTTCGAGGAACACCTGGAGTTCCTCGACCTCTCGCCGGCGTACTTCGCGGACACGGTGGTGCCGGCCTCCTGGTCGTCGCAGCCGAACCGGCTGCTGTCGGGAGCCGCGGTCGTGAACCTCCCGGCCGACGGGCCGCTCCGCGCCGTCGCCGAGGCGATCGATGGCCTCGACGCCAACCAGCTCGTGATCTTGGACTCGCTGACCGACCTCCTCGTCCGCCGGGGCGTCGAGGCCCCGGACCTGTTGGCCCTGCTCAAGGGGCTGCGCCGGCACGCGAAGGAGTGGGGCGGGCTCGTCTACCTCGTGCTGACGGAGGGCGTCGCGCCGCCGGCGGTCGAGCAGGCCGTGCTGGACTCGGTCGATGGGGCGCTCCACTTCAGCTGGGTCGCCAGCCCGAGCCATTCGCATCGCCAGCGCGCGATGCTGATCGAGAAGTTCCTGCCGGTCCTCTCGCGGTTGCCCGCGGAGTATCTCGGCCGGTTCGTCATCCAGGTGAGCGCCCGCAGCGGGCTGGTCACCACGCAGTATGAGCGGGTCTGAGACCGCGCGGCCCCGGGTCCCCACGGGCGTGCCCGGGCTCGACGAGATGCTCGGCGGCGGGTTCCCACGGGGCCACGTCGTGCTCGTCACGGGTCTCCCGGGCACCGGGAAGACCTGCTTCGGGCTGCAGTTCCTGCTGGCCGGCGCCGCCGCGGGCGAGCGCTCGGTCTTCCTCTCGCTCGAGGAGGA
>JASHWL010000210.1 GCA_030044105.1 Thermoplasmata archaeon | reverse complement strand
ACCCGCACGCGCACATCGTCTGCCGCAACTGCGGCCGGATCCAGGCGCTCGAGCTCACGGAGCTCGACCGCCATCTCCTGACCGAGATCGCCCGTCGGCATCCCGACGGCTGGAGCGTCGACGGGATCGCGTTCTCCGCGACCGGCGCCTGCCGGCGGTGCCGCGAGGGACCGGGCGCCGGCGTCTGAGGATCCGGGGCACCGGGGATGACGGGGTTCTTCTTCGCCCCGCGCATCGGCTGGGGCACCGGCGCGATCGAGCAGCTGAGCGGCCTCCGCGCCCGGGCCGCGCTCGTCGTGGTCGATCCGGCCGTCGCCGCGCGGCGGGGCGAGCGCCGGATCGTCGAGGAGCTCGCGAAGTCGGAGGCGACGGTGGAGGTGCGGGTCGACCCGGAGGCCCCGGACACGCTCGCCGCGGTCCGCGGTCTCGCGGACCACCTCACGCGCTCCTCCTGCGACTGGGTGATCGCGGTCGGCGGCGGCCGGACCCTCGACGGAGCGAAGGCCGCGCGCTTTGAGGCCGAGTCGTCCGCGATCGATCTCGCCTCGATCTCCCCGCTCCTCGAGCTGCCCGATCCGCCCCGCCGTCGGCTCGTCGCCCTGCCGACCACCAGCGGGAGCGGCGCGGAAGCGACGTGGACCGCGGACCTCGCCGAGGCCGACGGGACCCCGGTCGAGGCCGCCCACCGCGGGCTCCTGCCCGACTGGGCCCTCGTCGACCCGGCGCTCGCGGAGGGCCTGCCGCCGGACCGGATCGTGGACGGCGGGTTCGCGACGCTCGCCGGCGCCGCGGAAGCATACCTCTCGGCCTGGTCGAACCCCCTCTCGGACGCGCTCGCGGCGGCCGCGATCCCCACCGTCCTCGAGCGGTTGCCCCACGCGCTGCGCTGGAGCGAGGACCCCGAGGCGCGCGACGCGCTGCACTACGCGGCGACCGAGGCGGGGCTGGCGGCGTCGAACGCGCAGCGCGGCCTCGCGCACGCGCTGGCCCGCGCGCTCGGCCCGATCGCGGGCGTCCCGTACGCCCGCCTCCTCGGGATCGCGCTCCCGTTCGTGCTCGACTTCGATCGGACCGGGGCCCGCGAACGGCTCGAGCGGCTCGCCGAGCGGGTCCGCCCCGCCGGGGAGACCACCGCGCTCCCGCTCGCCGACCGGGTCCGCCGGCTCGCCGACCACCTGCGCTTCCCGGTGACCGTGCGCGCCGCCGGCGGGAGCGCGGACGCGGCCCTCGCGGACCTCGACGGAGCCGTCCGCCGCGCCCGCCGGTCCCCGGGGGTGCTCAGCAACCCCCGCGTGCCGACCGACGAGGAGCTCCGCGCGCTCGCGCGCGCGATCGTCGGCTAGCGGGGCCGCTAGCTGCCGGCCGCCGCCGCGGTGGCGCGCTCGACGCGGCCGCGCGCCGGCGAATCCGGCTCGGCCGCGGGCGACTCGACCGCGCGGTTGATCGCGATCTCGGCGAGGTCGCTCGCGTAGAACGCGCTCCGCTCGAGGCTCTCGAGCACGTAGGCCAACCCGACCGCGAGCCGTCCCCGCTTGCTCGTGAGCTCGTGGAGGACGTGGTCACGCTCCCGGGTCATCCGCTTCGCCGCGTCGATCACCGCGTTCGCCTTCGCGATGTCGCGGGAGTCGAGGCTATCGAGCGCGTCGGAGAGCGCCTTCGCCGCGGCGTCGGCCATCCGGTCGAGCTCTGCGAGGAGCCGGTCGGGCGTGCGCTCGCGGCCCAGGATCGTCACCGTCTCGGCGATGCGGACCGCGTGGTCCGCGATCCGCTCGAGGACGCGCGAGGCGAGCAGGTAGGTCGAGCACTCCGGGAGCGTCAGGTCGAGCGTGACGAGGATCCGCGCGTCGCGCAGCGCGCTCGTCACCTGCTTCTGGAGGAACCAGTGCAGCCGATCGACCTCCCAGTCGCGCTCGATCACGTCGCGCGCGATCGACGGGTCGCGGGCCCGGAACGCGGCCATCGCGTCCGTCTGCATCGCGCGCACCATCTGGTGCATCCGGCGGATCACCGAGGGGATCGGGAGCGGGTTCTGCCCGACCACGTCCTGCAGGATCACCGACTCCGCGGTCTCCTCCAGGATCTCGGGCCCGATCATGCGCTGCGCGAAGCTGCGGATCACCTCCCGCGTCCGCGCGCTCATCCGCACCGGCGTGCGGATCTCGAGGAGCGGGTACCCCGCGATGTACTCCGCGATCAACCGGCGGAACAGGTGCTCGTTGTCGAGGTCGTTCGAGACCTCCACCACGCGGCGGTCCGGCTCGCCCGACTCCCCGGCCTCGGCGAAGACGGTGAGCGAGCCGTCCGCGCGCGGCGTGAAGAACAACGTGTCGCCGGCGCCGAGCCCGCGCGAGACGACCCAGTTCTTGGGCAGCGAGATGATGAAGGTCGACCCGCCGGTCTTCTGGATCCGGCGTCCGTGGAATCCCCCGGTGCTGCGCATGTACGTAGACGGGCGGAACGTTGGGTTTCTATATAGGCATCGGTCTTTCTCGGGCGCCCGGAAGGGCTCGCGCGGTCCCGGCACGGCCCCGGGGGCCGCCGCGAGGGGCCCACGCTTTTGAGCGGTCGCGCGCGTCCCCGCCGTTCGGCATGGCGGGGGCTCCGACGCGCCGGTTCGAGTTCGACGGTCGGGCCCGGGAGGCCTCGGGGGCGGGGCCGCTCGCCCGGGCGCTCTCCGCGGACGGGGTCCCGGTCCTCCAGCGGTCGATCCGGTATCATCGCCCGCGCGCCCCGTTCTGCGGGATCGGGTACTGCACCGGCTGCCTCGTCCGGGTGGACGGCGCCCCGAACGTGCGGGCGTGCCGGTACGTGCCCGCCCCGGGCGACCACGTGCGGACGGAGAACGCCTGGC
>JASHWL010000034.1 GCA_030044105.1 Thermoplasmata archaeon | reverse complement strand
CGCCTGCGGGCTCGCCGACGAGCACCTCGGATACCGGGGCTACAATTCGACCGGCCCGTCGCCCACGACGCTCGCGCTGTCCGTCCCGAACCTGAACAGCTCGACGTGCACGGTGTTCTACGTGGAGACGAACACGAGCGGGTTCTCGCTCTCGGGCACGGGCACCCCGTTCTCGATCCCGGCGCGCGGCGCGCACTCCATGAGCGTCCAGGTGACCCCGCCGGGCCGATCGTTCCGGGGGGACCTCGACCTGGTCTTCCTCTGAGCCGGGTCAGAACAGCTCGATCCAGTTCCCGTCCGGATCGAGGACGTAGTACACACCCCGCACGCCGTGCCGATCGGTCGGGGCGAGCGCCGCCCGAGCCCCCTTCGCGCGCAGGCGGCGGTACGCCGCGGCGGCATCCGGCACGCGGAATCCGATGTGGTCGAGCCCCTCGCCGGGCACGTAGCGCGTCGCGAAGGGGTGCGACGGCGGGTACCAGTTGAGCTCGAGCCGCTGGCGGGTTCGCGGGTCTTGGAGCAGCAGCCACCGGCCCCCGTGGTGCATCGTGCCCGAGCCGACCGCCTTGAGACCGAGCAGCTCGGTGTAAAACCGGCGGGAGCGCTCCAGATCCGTCACCCGAACGCCGGTGTATCGGAGGCCCATCGTCGCTCGGCTCCGAGAGGGGCTCCGCGGCGACCCCGACCGTCTAGCGCCGTCGGCGAGCGCCGGACCGGCGTTTGGCCGACCGCGTCGGTCGCGGGCGAGCCGTTCGCCGGGCCGGCCGTCGAGCCCGGGTCCGCGCCGGCGGCGTGGGGGGCATCCCCGTCGGCTCGAACATGGCGATCAGATTCCCTTCGGGGTCGGCGCCCACGTAGCTCGAGCCCCGGCCCGGGACCTCGGTCTTCCGAACGACCTCGCGGCCACCGGCGGACGTGAACGCAACGATCCTCGCGTCGAGATCATCGACGCCGATGAAGTTCCGAGGACGATCGTCGTCGCCCTGACGACGGTAGATCCCTCCGCCCACGCTCTGGCCGCGCGGCCCGGTCGAGATGAGCCAGTACTCGACCCCCGGCATCTCCACCTTCTGGATCTCCCAGCCGAAGACCGCGCGGTAGAACTCGCTCAACCGCTCGACGTCGCTCGCCGGGATCTCGAAGTGGACCACGGTCCGGATCGCCATCGTCGCACCGACCGGGGCGAAACGGGGGATAGGACATAAACCCGGAGGAGCGGTCGGGACGCCGCTTCGAAGGCTTCGGAGTCTCCGAAGGCCCGGTCACCCGCAAGCGCCATGAGGCCCGCCCGGTCTCACGCGGCGATGTCGGCGCAATACTGTCCGGGCTGTGGCGCTCCGGTCACCCCGGGCTCCCAGTTCTGTGCGTACTGCGGTAAGCCGGTCGCCGCCGCGGGCGGCCCCGGGGCGGCTCCCGCGCCGCTCCCGTCGGCGGGTCCGACGCCGCCGCCCTATCCGCCCGCGCCGCAGATGGAGCCGGCCGCGCGTCCCGGACCCCGCCGCTGGATCGTGATCGTCGTGGTCCTGGTGATCGTCATCGCCATCGTCGGCGGACTGCTGGCCTACGAGGCCTCGGCCCCGACCGTCACGATCAACGCGATCTACTTCTACGCGCCCGACAACGCCTGCGGGCTCGGGGTGCCGGCGAACCAGGCGGTCTACGACGGGTTCAGCGACGACCCGGGCGTCACGGACACCGTCGGGTTCATCGTGCCCAGCTTCAACAGCACGACCTGCACGATCCAGTCGCTGGTGACGAACACGAGCGGGTTCACGATCGTGAACACGAACCTGCCGATCGCGATCGCCGCCGAGGGGAACGGGACGCTGTTCATCAACGTCACGCTGCCGGGCTCGTCCTGGACGGGGAACCTGAACCTCGTGCTCAGCTGAGCGCGCGCCCCGGGGCCGCGACGGCGCTCGAGCGGCCGGACGCGAGGCTATCTCGCGCGCGGCCTCCCGGGTCCGAGATCGCGTGACCGCCCCTCTCGCCGCACCCCGCGCCCGGTTCGCGGACGTCTTCGAGTTCCACGGGGAGCGGCTGGACCTCGCGGTCGGGATCGGCGGGGCGCTGCTCGTGATGGCGCCCCTCGCCGTCGGCTACCTCCTCGGGCTGAGCCCGGTGGGACGGATCCTCGCCCCGCTCGGCGCCCTGAACCTCCTCTTCGTGGCGGCGCCTCGCCCGCAGCGCACTTCCGTGCTACCGATGGGCGTCGCGGTCGGAACGACCGCTGCGGCGTTCGGCGTCGGCGGCCTCGTGGCGAGTCTCGCGGATCCGCTCGAGGTCGCCCTCGTGGCGGTCGTCGTGACGGCGGTGCTCGTCGCGGCGCGCCATCCCCGATGGGCGAGCGTGGGGCTCGTCACCGCGATCATGTTCGTCATCGCGACGGGTCTCCCGCCCGTCGACGCCCTCGACGCGGCCGCGCGGTCCGTCGCGGTGCTCGCGGGCGCGGCCTTCGCCTTCATCGGTTGGGTCGCGCTGGACCGCGTTCTGCCTCCGCTGCGCGCGCCCCCTGCTCCCGCGCCGGCCGACCCCCGCGGCCCGATCCCCCTCGCCTCGGCGCTGCCCCACGCGACCGTGATCGGCGTGACGGTCGCCGCCGGACTCGCGATCGGCCTGGCGCTCGGCTTCCAGCGCGACTACTGGATCATGCTGACCGTCTTGGTCGCCCTGCGGGCCGGATTCTCCTCGACGCTCTCCTTCGCGACCGCCCGGGTCGCCGGTACGATCGTGGGCGCGAGC
>JASHWL010000209.1 GCA_030044105.1 Thermoplasmata archaeon | reverse complement strand
GTCGGGTCGAGGCAGAACTGGATGTTGCACTCCCCGACGATCCCGACCTCCTTGACCGCGCGGAGCGCGGCCTGCCGCAGCATCTGGTACTCGTGGTCCGTCAGGGTCTGGCTCGGGGCGATGACGATGTTGTCCCCGGTGTGGACGCGCATCCCGAGGACGTTCTCCATGTTGCAGACGGTGAGCGAGTTCCCCTTCGCGTCGCGGACGACCTCGTACTCGAGCTGCTTGAACTCGCCGACGTAGCGCTCGAGCAGCACCTGGCCGACCGGGCTCGCGCGGAGGCCCCGGCCGACGACCTCGGCGAGCTCCTCGCGCGTCCGCGCCACGCCGCCGCCCTTCCCCCCGAGCGTGTAGGCGACCCGGACCATCACCGGGTAGCCCAGCTCCTCGGCCGCGGCCCGGGCCGCCTCGAGCGAGTAGACCGCCCGGCTCGGGAGGGTCGGGACGCGGGCGCGCGTCATCGACCGCACGAACTTCGCGCGGTCCTCGGTCGCGCGGATCCCGGCGAGCGGCGTGCCGAGCACGCGCGTCGCCGAGCGGCGGAGCGCGCCGGAGTCGGCGAGCTGCACCCCGCAGTTGAGGGCCGTCTGCCCGCCGAACGAGAGCAGGATCCCTTCCGGCCGCTCGGCCTCGAGGATCGGCGCGACGAACTCGGGGACCAGCGGCTGGAAGTAGACCCGCCCGTGCCGGGTGGGGTCGGTCTGCAGGGTCGCGATGTTCGGATTGACGACGACCGTGTAGACGCCCTCCTCCTCGAGCGCCTTCAGGCACTGGCTGCCCGAGTAGTCGAACTCGCCGGCCTCGCCGATCTTGAGGGCACCGCTCCCGAGGAGCAGCACCTTCGCGGGCAGGGCGGCGGTCACGCGCGCCTCCGCACCTTCTCGGCGAAGCGGTCGAAGACGAACCCGGCCTCCTGGGGACCGGGGTGGCCCTCGGGGTGGCCCTGGAGCGCGAGCAACCGGCCGCCGGCGTCCCGCAGGCCCTCGATCGTCCCGTCGTCCGGGTTCGTCGCCCAGACCCGGAGCCCGGTGGCGGGCAGCGAGGCGGGGTCGACCGCGTAGCCGTGGTTCTCGCTCATGATGAGCGCGCGCCCGTCGGCGAACTCGATGGTCTTGTTCTGGCCCCGGTGCCCGTACTTCAGCTTGAACGTCTGCGCCCCGCGCGCGAGCGCGACGAGCTGGTTGCCGAGGCAGATCCCGAGCGTGGGCAGCGCGCGCGTCGCGGGCCGGCCGAGCTCCTCGATCGTCGGTCCGAGCTCGGCGGGGTCTCCGGGCCCGTTGCCGACGAGGAGACCGGCCACCCTCCGCCCTTCCCACCGGGTCGGCACCTCGTGGTCGTAGGGGAGGCGGAGCACGCTCAGGCGCCGGGCCAAGAGGTTCCGCAGGATGCTCGCCTTGATCCCGCAGTCGAGGACCGCGACCAGCGGGCCCCCGTCGCGCGCGAGCAGCTTCGGCCGCTTCGGAGCGACCTCCGCCATGAACGACTCCTCCGCGTACTGCGGCGCGGCCCGGAGCGACCGCATCAGCTCGTCGTCGGACGCCGGCCGCGCGGCCCGGGTGACGTCGATCACCCCGCGCACGACGCCCCGCGTGCGCAGGTGCTCGGTGAGCCGCCGGGTGTCCACGCCCCGGATCCCCGGGACCTCCTCGTCCTCGAGCCAGCTCGCGAGATCGCGGGAGCTCGTCCAGTGGTGCGGCGGGGTCGTGCCGCGCACGATCACCCCGCGGGGCTGGATCGCGTCGCTCTCGAGGACGGGCAGCCCGTCCCCGTCGCGCCGGTCGGCCGGGACGCCGTAGTTGCCCAGCAAGGGGTAGGTGAAGGTCAGGATCTGGCCGCGGAACGACGGATCCGTCAGGGACTCCGGATAGCCGACCATCCCGGTGGTGAACACGACCTCGCCGACCCGGCGGACCGCGGCGCCGAGGCCCTCGCCGTCGAACCGGGTCCCGTCCTCCAGCAATAGCGTGCCCCGGAGCGCACCCTTCTCGGCGCGGGCCGGCACAGGCGTGAGGAACCCGAAGAGAAGGAGGAGGGGGTGCGTCCTTAACATTTGCCGTGGCGACGCGCCGTGACGCGCGGTCGCACGGGGACCGGCGCGTCGGGAGCCCTGAAATCCCCCGCCCCGGTGGGTGCCCCGTGCCGGGATTCCCGAAGCTCCAGCCGTCGTACGACGTCGTGGTCGTCGGCGGCGGGCACGCCGGTCTGCAGGCGGGCCTGAAGGCCGCGCTGCTCGAGCACTCGGCGGCGATCATCGACCGCGGACCGAAGTACTCGCGCTCGTACTACGCGCCGAAGATGGACAACATCCCCGGGTTCCCCTCCGGGATCTCGGGCCACCAGCTCCTCGACCTGCAGATCCAGGCGGTGCGCGCGGTCGACCGCCTCACCGGCTACTTCACCCCGGCGCACGCCGAGAAGATCGCCCGGGTCGCCGACGGCTACGAGGTGACCTTCGACTGGCTGAAGCAGACCCACGTCGTCCGCGGGCGCGCGCTCGTGCTCGCGATGGGCGTCGTCGACCGGATCCCCGAGGTCGGCGGCAAGATCGAACCGATCTTCCCGTGGGCGAACCAGGCGCTGGTCGACTTCTGCATCCTATGCGACGGCCACGAGCTCGAGGGCCGGACCGTCGGCGTGATCGGGCACGACGCGTTCGCGGCCCGCACCGCGCTCGACGTGCTGCACTTCCGCCCGGCGTCGGTGACGCTCCTCACCCACGGCCAGCCGCCGTTCGCCGGCGTGCCGCCCGCCGAGGCCGACGCCCTTCGGAGCGAGCTCGCCGGCCACGGCATCCCGATCCTCCCGGGCGAGATGGCGGGGTTCGACGAGCTGCGCGAGAAGCGCTTCGGCATCCGATTCGCGGACGGGAGCCACGCGAGCTTCGACCGTGGGTTCAGCGCCCTCGGGTGGTGGGAGATGCATCAGGCGTTCCCCCGAGCGCTCGGATGTCGCTTCGATCCGGACGGGTACGTCGTGACGGACGAGGACTGCCGGGCGCTCGACGCCGCGACCGGGGCGCCGATCCCGGGGCTCTACTGCGTCGGCGACCAGCGCAACGGGTGGAACCAGATCCCCGAGGCCTGGGCGACCGCGGAGCGGGCGATCATCCACGCCTACGTCGAGTACCTCTGAACGGGGCGTCAGCCCGCGACCGCCGGCCGGGGACCCGCCACGTCGAGCTGGCGGGCGAGGTCGGGGAGATCCTTCGCGACGGCGGCGGCCCCGGCGGCGAGGAACCGGTCGCCGTCGACGGTCTCGGTCGAGGTCTCGGCGGGGTCGGGCAGCACGCCGTAGAACCGGATCCGCGCCCGCGTCGCGCACTCCGCGTCGAGGAGGTGGTCGCCCACGTAGAGCGCCCGCTCCTTCGGAATCTCCATCTCGCGCAGCAAGAGCTCGAGCGCCTCGGGCGACGGCTTCGCCGGTCCCGGCGCGCTCCGGCTCCGGAGGTAGGGGAAGAACGGGGCGAGGTTCGTGCGGACCAGGGCGCCGCGCGCGAACGCCTCGGACGCGCGGGTGAGGATCCCGAGGCGGAAGCCGCGGTCGGTGAGCCCCTTCAGGAGCGCCTCGGCCCCCGGGCGCACGATGGTGCGCGGCAGGGCCTCGGCCTCGATCGCGTCGACCCGCTTCGGATACTCGGCCTCGAAGCGGTAGAGGTTGCCCTCGGGGAGGTTCGAGGCCATGAGCTCGGCCTTCGCCTGCTCCACGATGCGGTGGATCGGCTCGCTGGGCGAGAGGTGGCCGGGCGTGACGCCGTACTGCTCGGCGATCCGGATCACCTCGCGCCGCATGCGGCCGAAGTCGTGGTGCGACAGGACCAGCGTCCCGTCGAGGTCGAAGACGACCCCGAGCAGCGGCTCGAGGAAGTGCGGTTCGATGT
>JASHWL010000208.1 GCA_030044105.1 Thermoplasmata archaeon | reverse complement strand
CGCGAGGATCGCGACCACGACCACGATCACGGCCCACACGCCCGACATGCGTCTCGCCCGTCGCGTGTAGTCCTGCCCGGCGGTCGTCGCCGGGGCGGAGGTCGCCGGCTCGGCCGGCGGTCCGTCCGTGGGTTGCGCTGACATGCCGCACGCGAAGCCGCGGACGATTTTAAGGATGCTGAAAATTCAAGTAGGCGCGCGTCCGCCGCGGGTCGGGGCGCGCCGACAGGCGGAATCGAAGCTACGGCTCGCCCCGGGTCGCGCGCGCCACGCACGCCGCTCCGACGAGCGAGGCGTTCTCGCCGAGCCGGGAGGTCTCGACGCGGGCACCGGCCGCCGGCGGCTGACACCGCGATCGGATCGCGGCCTCGATCACCGGCACGAACCGCGGCATGCCGGCGATGAGCCCGCCGCCGAGGACGAGCAGCGACGGGTTGAACGCGTTCACGATCCCGACGGCGCCGTCGGCGAGGAACCGCTCCGTCTCCCCCACGAGCCGCCCGGCGAGCGCGTCGCCCGCGCGGTACTCCTCGAACACGGTCTGCGCGGTGATCGCCGACACCCCGCCGGCGCGCGCCAGGAGCGCGCGCCCGGCCGTCGGCTTCTCGCGCACGGCCTCCTGAGCCCGCTCCGCGATCCCCCAGCCGCCCGCGTAGGCCTCGAAGCAGCCCGAGTTCGGGCAATGACAGCGTCGGCCGCCGGCCACGATCGTGAGGTGGCCGACCTCCCCGATCGCGTGCGTGCCTCCTTCGAGCAAGCGCCCTCCGACGACCGCGGACCCGCCGATCCCGGTGCCGAGCGAGAGGAAGAACAGGTCCGTGGCGCCGACGCCCGCTCCGTACCTCCACTCCGCGAGGGCGGCCGCGCGCGCGTCGTTGATCACGGCGACCGGTGCCCCGAGCTCCTCCGCGAGGAGCGTTCCGAGCGGGACGTCCCTCCACCCCAGGTTGGGAGCGTGCACGACCGTGCCCCGACTCGGGTCGACCTGCGCGGCCACGGCGATCCCGATCCGAGGCGTGCCCGGCGCGGCGGGATCCGCGCAGGACCGGGCGCTCTCGGCGACCGCGTGGATCACGCCGGTGGGGCCGTCGTTCGAGTGCACGACGCGACCGCTGTGCCGCAGGATCGTCCCGTCGGGCGCGACCAGCCCGGCCACGACCTTCGTGGCGCCGAGGTCGATCCCCAGCACCGGGTCCTCCGGGGTCCCGGTGCGTTCACTCCTCGGGGATCTCGCCGCGCGCTTCGGCCTCGGCATACTTGTGCACGACGTCGACGAACGTCGAGTGCGACCAGGTCAGCGGGGTGGCGCTCTTGGGCTCTCCGCTGCGCCGATCGATCTGCTCGGACAGGAGGAGCGTCGGGGTCGCGTGCCCGGCGACCCACTCGATGAGCTCCCGGCACCGGGGGCGGTCTCCGAGCCGCAGCCGAGCCTCGGCGAGCCAGAGCGTGCAGATGATCCACGGGTTCTCGTGCCCGTAGTACTCGTCGCCTTCGTAGCGGCCCAGACCGCCGATCTCGGGGTTCCATAGCCGCCGCTCGACGCCGTCGACGACCGCCCGGGCCCGGGGATCGTCCCAGGGCAGCAGGCCGAGCTTGAGCGCGAGCAGGACGGACGCATCGAGGCGCTCGTCGCGGGGGAAGAGCGACCGTACGAAGAGACCCCGATCCGCATCCCAGAATTCGCGCCGCGCCGCCTCGAGGATCTCGGACGACGCGGTCCGCCAGTTCGAGGGGTCCTTCCCGATCTCCTCGGCGACCCGGGCCGCGCGTTCGAGGGCGTGCCCCACCGCCGCCGTGGAGTAGATGTGCACGCCGAGCCGCTCCTCCCAGAGATCGAAGCTCGGCGCGGGGAGTCCGGCGGTCGGTTCGCGGAAGCCGGCGAGGAAGTTCGCGGCGTCCTTGACGAGCGGCCAGAACCCGAGGAGCACGTCCGGGTCGGCCCCCCGCTTGAAGTGGTGCCACACGGCGGCGATCACCGTCGCGGTCTGGTCGATCTGGAGGAACGGCGGCGGGTGCCAGGTGCTCCCGATGGCGCCGTCGGGGAAGTGCCGATGGAAGAACGAGCCGTTCGGCTCCTGGCAGCTCCGGGCGAACTCGAGGAACCGGGAGGCGTTCTCGTAGAGCCCCGCCTCGTCCATCGCCTTCGAGATGTAGCCGCCATCGCGCCACCAGCAGAAGTTGTACGTGTCCCCGGCCGCGACGAGCGAGCTCGTGTCCGGCGAGGCGATCACGGCGCCGTTCGCGCCGGTGGCGTGCCGCATCATGAGGACGCTCTCGCGGTAGACCTGACGCGCGTGGTCGCTCAGTCCCTTCGGAGGGCTGGGCAGCCGCCGGGAGACCCAGGTGTCCCAGAACGCCTCGGACTCGCGCACGAACCGCGCGTACCCTCCCTGGCGTACGTAGTCGCGCACCTGATGGACCGCCGGCAGGCTGCGCCCGGCGGCGAGGAAGAGCCGGACCTCCACGTCCCGGTCGGGCGCCGGCTCGAGGTCCCACTCCATCACGCTGTCGGCGGCGCCGTGGGCGACCGGCCGGCCCTCGAGGCGGCCGTCCTCGGCGTCGACGTACGTGCCCTTGAGCCCCTTCAGCGTGTGCTCTCCGCAGACGGCCCGCGAGTACGCCGGCTCGGAGAAGAACTCGAAGAAGTAGCCGCGCTTGTAGTGGACGAGGGTCGTCGCGGCCGGGTCGACGAACGCCGTATCCTGGTACATCGACTCGGCAATCTGGAAGGCGTGGTAGGCGAACAACCGGATCGGACGGGCCGGTTCCGCGCGCAGGCGGAAAACCCGCGCGATGAGGTCGTGGTTCGGGTGGACGTGGTCCCGCACGGAGAGACGGATCCCGTGTCCGGTCCAGACCGACTCGGGCAGATGCCCTCCCCCGTAGGGCGTCTGGTGGATCTCGTAGCCGTTCCCCCGGCGGAGCCAGGCGAAGCGGCCGCCCGAAACGTCGAACACGCCGAGGCGGCTCTCGCGCAGCTGTTGGAACTGTCCCGGGAACGGGTAGAACAGCTCGTTCCACTCGCCGTTCTGGTTGACGGTGAGGAGGACCCGACCGTTGCCGGTGACCTGGGTGATCACGCGCACGCCCCCGGGTTGCGCGGAGGAGCTCGCGACATCCGGGACCGTCGGTGGAGTCCGGCGTCTATAACTTCTCGGTTCGAGGCGCGGGAATCCACCGGGAGTGAGCCGCGGATCCTGGGCACTACGCGAACCGTCATTACGGGTCGGCCCTCTCACGGCGGCACCGGTGAGCGCGCGCGGTCCGGAGGACGGAAACCCGGCGTCGGACCACGGGTCGGATCTCCTCGGGACGCTGGCCGCGCGCCTCGCGGAGAAGAGTCCGGCGCTGGTCCTGGTCTACGGAGAACCGGGCTCGGGGAAGAGCAGCCTCGTCCGCGCCCTGGTCCAGCGGGTTGAGGGCCCGACGCTCTTCGTCGCGTACCGTATCCTGTCGCTCGGACCCGGCTCCTCCGGGGCCGGCACTCCGCCCACGCAGGTGGAGCTGCTCCTCCTCGATCCCGACCGTGCGGTCGCCGACGGGCTGGCCCAGCAGGCGCCGACCGAGGCGATCCCGGTGTCGTTCGCCCCGACCGGAGCGCAGTCCGAAGGTCCGCGCGTGCCGCCGCAGCTCACCGCGGCCGTGGAGGCGATGGCGAGCGCCGGCGGCGGCACGCTGTTCGTGGATTCGTGGGATCGGCGGAGCGAGGAGGCGTACCGCGCGCTCTCCGGCCTCAAGACGGGGGGCATCGAGGTCACCGCGTCGATCGCCCCGCTGCAGGAGCAGCTGGGCCGGATTCCGGTGCACACGGTCATCGCGATGCTCGGCCGGCCCGAGCCCTCGGCGGACTCCCTCGCGGACGTCGCCCTCATCCTCGGGCGCGAGGAGATTGACGGGAGCCCCGCCCACGTGCTCCACGTGGAGAAGTCGGCGGTGCCGGTGCCCGGCCCGGACCAGATGCTCTTCTCCACCGAGCACGGCGGCTTCTTCTGCCCGCCGCCGCAGGAGGCCCCGCCGATCCGGGGGGTGCCGGCGCCCGACCCCGAGATCGAGGCCCACCCCGGAAGCTACTGGCCGGGTTCGGCCGAATATGCCCGCGCCTTCGGCCGCCTCCGGTTCAACGGCTACACCGTGCTCGAGCTGCTCGACGAGGCGCCGTCGGCGATCTCGGGGGCGCTCGGCTTTCCGATGATCGCGTGGACCCTGCTGCACGGCGGACGGGTCGTGTGGGTGCCCTCCCCGATGCTGAGCCACGGGCGGATCCTGCGGATCCTCGCGGGCGTCGTGCCGCCGGATCAGATCCGGCAGAACCTCCGGATCCTCTCGGCGAGCTCGGCCGAATCGACCCTCGGCGAGATGCGGGCCGTCGCGCTGCCCGTCCGCAAGGCCCAGCACGGGGAGGGCGAGCTGCGGACGGCGGACGCGCCGCCGGTGGAGCCGATGTTCCCCGACGCCTACCAGTTCCTGAAAGGGCGTTCGGGTGACGGTCTCTCCCTGTTCGTCCTCGCGCTCGACGGGCTCCGCGCACTCTCCGCGACCAGTGGCAACGCCTACGATCCGGCGACCTTCCCGCTGCTCGTGGAGCGCTACGCGCGCATCGAGCACTTCCACGGGCTCGGGATCGTGCGGGGCGATGACGCGCTGGCGCGGGGCGTGCTCCCGACGGCCGATACCTGGCTCCGGATTCGGCAACGCCACGGTCAGACCGTGATCACCGGAGTGCGGCCGAAGACCCCGGCGTACCTGATGGACTGGGAGGGTACGCTCGAGCGTTACACGCTCCACGCCTTGTCCTAGGGCAGCCCCCCGCGCGGTGTGCGTGAAAACGCACCTTCATATGCGAGGAACGGCGATGAGCGGGCGATGTCGACGGCGCAGCCGACCTACGCCCCGCAGTATACGCCCCCCACGCCCCCCAGCCGACCCTTGGGCGTCGCGATCCTCGCGGTCCTGATTGGGATCTACGGGTTCCTCGAGTTCGTGGCCGGCCTGCTGATCGCGGTCGGGTCGGCGGCGATCTCGTCGCTCGGCGGCTCCTCGGCGTTCCACATCCTCGGGACCTCGGGCGTCGTAGGCGGCGCGATCGTCGCGATCGTCGGGCTCATCATCCTCGGATTGGCGGTCGGGCTGTGGCACCTGCGCATGTGGGCGCTCGTGCTCACTCTGCTGTTCCTGATCTTCGAGATGGTGATCAACGCGCTCGCCGGGAACTACATCTCGCTGGGCTTCATTGTCGCACTGCTGCTGTTCATCTACCTGCTCGCGGTGCACCGGCACTTCCGGTAGGGGGCCCGCGGGGCCGCTGCGCCGGCGGCGGTCACTTCAGGATCGGGACGCCGAGCTTCTCGAGCGCACGCCGGCGCAGGTCCGTGAGCGCGTTCATGTAGTTCGCGTAGGCGTCGAACGGACTGTCGTAGCTCGAGAAGTACTGGTGCACGCCCTGATCGGCGCCGTGTCCCGTGACGTACATGTAGTAGAAGTGGTCCGACGTGAGGAGCTTCCTCCAGTCGGCGATGATCGCGGGATCGCCGGTCTGCAGCACGGCCAGTCCGACCTTCTTCGCCGCCTCGAACGCCGAGCGCTGGAGGTCGTTCCCGAGCCACGCTCCGAGGTCACGGTTCTGGTCCGCCCAGCTCATCGTGTAGGGCACGGAGAGGGGCGCGCGCGGCGGACCGTCGATCGCCTCGTCCACGGTCGCCCACTCGAGCGTGGGCTCGCGCTTCACCGTCGCCGGCAGCGCGCTCAGGAACTCGAGGATCCCGCTCTGGGCCGGGTGGTGCTCGCCGAACGTCTCGAAGTCCATGAACAGGCCCACGAGCTCGCCCGGGGTCGCCGCGAGCCAGCGCGCGTACTTGTCCGCGGTGAGCGGATACTCGCTCCAACCGGTGGAGGAGAACCGGAACCCGACGTCGTCGCTGAGCGGATAGTGCCGGAGCAGCAGCATCACGGTCGGCGCCGGCGCCGCGCAATAGCGGTAGGTCGGTGGATCCCCCCGGAGCACTCCCTCCCAGCCCTCCGCCAGCATCCCCCGGAAGCGTTCAGCCTCGGCGAAGCGCGCGAGGTCGTCAGAGTAGGCGAGCTCGGTCATCCGAAGGACCTTCGGCTCGCTCCCGAACTCCTCCCGGAGCATCGCGCGGTGCAGGTCGACCTCGTCCGCCAGCTCGGGCGGCGGCACGAGGAAGGCGAGCGAGTGATAGTACGTCTCCGCGAGGAGCGCGACGCGTCCGGTCCGGACCACGGCGCGCAGACGATCGAGCACGTCGGGCGCGGCCAGGCGAGCCTGCTCGACGAACGTCCCGGTGATCGAGAGGCTCAGGCGGAAGTCGGGGAACCTCTCGAGGCTGTCGCGGATGCGGTCGAGCGCGGGCCGGTAGCACCGCTCGGCGATCCCCCGGAAGATGGCGAGGTTTCGATCGACGT
This sequence comes from Thermoplasmata archaeon, assembly GCA_030044105.1. Classification (GTDB taxonomy): domain Archaea; phylum Thermoplasmatota; class Thermoplasmata; order Lutacidiplasmatales; family UBA184; genus Lutacidiplasma. Next base: position 784 of record JASHWL010000208.1, on the reverse strand, counting down.
CGAAGTACGACCGGCCCGAACCCAGGTCGAGGAAGCGGAACCTCGCGAGGCGCCACGGCTGGTGAAGATGCAGGTAGAGGACGATCTTCATCGAGACTCGAGCGAGTTGGGCGGGGTGTGCGCGGGACCGATAATAGAAAGTGGGTTGGCCCCGGCGACGAGGTCGGACCCGCCGGAGGACGGCCGTAAGAGCTGTAGACGGAATCTTGCCGTCGGCATGAAAGCGCCCGAGAATATTCGGGAAACGTTGACCCCGGCCGAGGAGGAGTTCCTCCGGCACGCGGAGGAAGTCGCCCGGGAGCTCCGCCCCATCCTCGAGAAGCTGGCCTAACCCGCGGGGGCCGGCTCCGGGGCCCTTCGGTCACCGGGGGTCGCACGAAAATCCGACCGAGGGCGCGGGACGGACCGAGAGGTACCCACCGCCCGGCCGGTGCCGGCTCACGCGACGCCCCCCCGCTCGCGGATCGCTTCGAGATAGACGCCCACGGTTTCGCGAGCGCGTTCGGGCCAGCCCTCGCGCAGCGCTTCCCACCGGCCCTGTTCGCCCATGGCTCGCCGAAGCGTCGGATACTCGAGCAACTCGGCGATCCGGCTCGCGAACTCGTCCGCGTCCCAGAAGTCGACGCGGAACGACCCGACGCTGATCTCCGCCACGCCGCTCGTTTTCGAGAGGATCGTCGGCACGCCGGCGGCCATCGCCTCGAGCGCCGCGATCCCGAACGGCTCGACGACCGACGGGAGCACGAAGACCGAGCTGCCCTGCAGGAGGACCTCGCGCTCCTCT
>JASHWL010000207.1 GCA_030044105.1 Thermoplasmata archaeon | reverse complement strand
ACGATCGTGATCCTCGCGCTCCCGACGATGGCGAAGGAGCTCGCCTCGCCGTTCTCCACGATCATCTGGACGATCCTGATCTATCTCCTGATCACCGCGGCCCTCACGACCCAGGCCGGCCGCATCGGCGACATCGCCGGGAGGGGACGGGTCTACAACATCGGGTTCGCCATCTTCACCGTCGGCTCCGCGCTGTCGGGCTTCGCCCCCAGCGACCTGTTCCTGATCGTCGCGCGAGCCATCCAGGCGATCGGGGGCTCCCTGGTCTTCGCGAATGGCGGAGCGCTGATCGCCGCCGTCTTCCCGCCCGAGCGCCGGGGTCGCGCGTTCGGATACCTGGTGCTCGGCTGGGGCGTGGGCGCGATCCTCGGTATCCTGCTGGGCGGGGTCATCACGACGACCCTGGGCTGGCGGTACATCTTCTTCATCAACCTCCCGATCGGCATCTTCGCCGCGTACCTCGGGGTCCGGACGCTCCCGAAGGACCAGACCCTGCGGGCCCGCCTGGACCTTCCGGGGTTCGTCCTGTTCTCGGCCTTCCTGACGCTGATCTCCTACGGGCTCATCGAGATCGCCGTCTACGGAACGACGTTCGCCAACGTCGCCTACCTCGTGCTGGGCGGTCTCCTGATCGTGCCGTTCGTGTTCGTCGAGTTGCGGGTGGCCCAGCCGATGCTGGAACTTCGCGAGCTCAAGAACCGCCTGCTCACCTTCGCGCTCGTCGCGGGGTTCTTTCAGAGTCTGGGCTACCTCTCGGTGATCTTCCTGCTGACGCTCTACCTCCAGGGCATCCGGGGCCTGACCCCGCTCGACGCCTCCCTGCTCCTCGTGCCCGGATACCTCGTCGGCTCGGCGTTGGGCCCTTGGGTCGGCCGTCGCGTCGACAAGGAGGGCGCGCGCGTCTACGCGACCCTCGGCATCGCGCTCATGGGCGTCGCGGTGCTCGCGTACTCTCAGCTCGGGCTCTCCACGTGGCTGGGGTTCGTTCCGGCGATCTCCCTTCTCTCGGGCTTCGGGATCGGCACGTTCTACCCGGCCAACAACACCGCCATCATGCAACAGGCCACGCCTCGCACCTTCGGGGCGATCAGCGGCCTCCGGGCGACCCTGATGAATCTGGGCACGTTGCTCAGCTTTGTCGTGGCGCTCTCGATCGCCTCGGCGAGCGTGTCGCGTCCGGTCGCCTACGCCGTCTTCCTGGGCATCGGCAACCTGCTCGGCGGGGTGGACGCCGCGTTCCTCACCGGCATCCACGCGGCCCTCTACGGTTCCGTGGGGATCCTGCTCGTGGCGGCGGTCCTTTCGTGGGCCCGGGGCCGCGAGCCGGGGCACGTGCCCGCGAGCGTTCCGTCGTCGAGCGGCCCGGCGGAACCCGTTCCTATGGCCGACGCCAAGTGAGGGTCGGACCGCTCCCGGTGAGCGCGGCGACGCCGTCCGCGACGATGCGGGCGTGGTCGAACGCGAGCGGCGTCGCATCGTTCAGGGCGATCCACCGGGCGTCGGCGGCGTCGTCGCTACCCTTGAGACTCCCCCGCAATCCACGGACGAGAAAGGCGACGGTCGCGGTCGGCTTGCGAGGGTCGCGGTCCGGCCCGGAGTAGACGCCCAGCAGCCGGATCCAACCTGCCTCGAGCCGGGTCTCCTCCCGCAGCTCGCGCACGAGGGCCTGCTCGACGGTCTCTCGGAGGTCGACGAACCCGCCGGGCAACGCCCACATCCCCTCGTACGGGGGATGGCCTCGGCGGACCAGGAGCACGCGTCCTCGCTGGATCGCGACGGCATCGACGGTGAGCGCGGGGTTCGCGTACTGGGGAGCCACGGCGCTACGGACCTCCGCTCCGCGGTCCCAGCCTCGGAGGAAGGATTAAGTCGCCCACCCGAGTCGACGGTCCGGCGATGGAGATCTACCGCAGCAAGGCGCCGCTGCGCATCAGCTTCGCCGGCGGGGGGACCGATGTCTCACCCTACCCGGAGGAGCGGGGCGGGGCGGTCCTCAACTGCACCATCGACAAGTTCGCCTACGTGACGCTCGAGGTGGGGCAGGAGCGTACCGGGGCGACCGCCGTGGAGTCGCTCGACTTCGGCCTGAAGGCGAACTACGAGCGCCCGTCGGATCTCGTCTACAACGGCGAGCTCGATCTGATCAAGGCGGCGCTCCGGGTCCTGCGGCCGGCCACGGACGGTCGTCCTCCCGAGGAGTCGCTGCGGCTGTTCCTGCATTCCGACGCCCCGCCGGGCACGGGTCTCGGAGGATCGTCGGCGATGTGCGTCGCGCTCGTCGGCGCGTTCCAGCAGTTCCTGAAGCAAGGGTGGACGTCGTACGACATCGCGGAGCTGGCCTACCGGATCGAGCGCACGGAGCTCGGCATCACGGGCGGCCGCCAGGACCAGTACGCCGCGGCGTTCGGAGGGTTCAACTTCACCGAGTTCGGACGGGACCGGACCATCGTCAACCCGCTCAAGATCCGCCCGGAGATCCAGAACGAGCTCGCGTACCGTCTGCTGCTGGCGTACGCGGGCGGGGGCCACTTCTCGAACGAGCTGCTCGATCGCCAGAAGGAGGGGTACGCGAGGCGCCGGAGGAACACCGTGGAGGCGCTCGACGCGACGAAATCGCTCGCCATCTCGATGAAGAACGAGCTTCTGCGCGGCAACATCGACGAGATGGGTCGCCTGCTCGACGAGGGATGGCGCCTGAAGAAGCAGTTCGCCGACGGCATCTCGAACCCGCAGGTGGACTCCCTCTACGCGAAGGCGCGAGAGGCCGGTGCGTTGGGTGGGAAGTTGGTCGGAGCCGGTGGCGGCGGGTTCATCCTGCTCTTTTGCGACTTCGCGCGGCGGGCTCAGGTGGCGCGCGCCGTCCAAGCCGCGGGCGGGCGCGTGAGCGAATTCTCTCTCGAGGCCTCGGGACTTCAGACCTGGTCCGTTCGGCCCGACGCGGAGTGGGGCCGACCGGCCCTTGCCGGCCCGTCCGTGGCGCGTGCCTCGCC
>JASHWL010000206.1 GCA_030044105.1 Thermoplasmata archaeon | reverse complement strand
GGCGGGCACGGACCGGCCCCTACAAGAGACCGCGGAGGGGGGTGCGCCGCCGGCGCTCAGGCGGTCGCGGAGGAACGGCGTGCGCCGGGGGCGGCGGTCTCCCGCTTGAGCTCGCGGATGCGGTCGCGGATCCGGGCCGCCTCCTCGAAGTCGAGCCGCTCGGCGGCGAGCCGCATCTCCTCCTCGAGGTTGGCGAGCAGCAGCGGGAGCCGCGACTTCCACTTCTTCCCGAGCCCGGTGGCCGAGAGATCGCCCGAGGACGCCTCCTCCTCGGGGGCGAGCAGCGAGCGGATCTCCTTGACCACCGATTCGGGAACGATCCCGTGCTCGGCGTTGAACGCGACCTGCGCGGCGCGGCGACGGGCCATCTCGGCGATCGCGCGCTGCATCGAGCCGGTGGTCCGGTCCGCATAGAGCACGACCTTCCCCTCCGCGTTGCGGCTCGCGCGCCCGGCGGTCTGGACGATCGACGTCTCGCTGCGGAGGTAGCCTTCCTTGTCCGCGTCCAGGATCGCGACGAAGCTCACCTCGGGCAGGTCGAGCCCCTCGCGGAGGAGGTTGATCCCGACGAGGACGTCGAAGCGACCGACACGGAGGTCCCGGAGCACCTCGACCCGCTTCAGCGTCTCGACGTCCGAGTGGAGATAGCGGACCCGGAACCCCTGGTTGGACAGGTAGTTCGCGAGCTCCTCGCTCGTGGCCTTCGTGAGCGTCGTGACGAGGGCCCGGTCCCCCCGGGCGATGCAGGCCTTCAGCTCGGTCATCAGGTCCGCGATGTGGCCGTGGAGCGGCCGGACCTCGACCGGCGGATCGACCAGCCCGGTCGGCCGGATGATCTGCTCCACCACGCCCTTCGAGACCTTGCGCTCGAACGGCCCCGGGGTCGCGGAGACGAACACGAGCCCCGGCGTCCGCTCGAGGAACTCGGGGAACTTCAGCGGACGGTTGTCCCGGCACGAGGGGAGCCGCCAGCCGAACTCGACCAGGTTGTCCTTGCGGCTCCGGTCGCCCTTGTACATCCCCTCCAGCTGCGGGACGGTCACGTGGGACTCGTCGAGGAAGACCAGGAGGTCGTCCGGGAAGAAGTCGAGCAGCGTGTACGGCGGCTCGCCGGGCTTCCGACCGGAGAAGTAGCGCGCGTAGTTCTCGATGCCCGAGCAGTAGCCGGTCTCGCGGATCATCTCGACGTCGTAGTCGACCCGGCCGCGCAGCCGCTGGGCCTCGACGATCTTGTCGGCGCGCTGCAGCTCCGCGACCCGGGCCTCCTTCTCCTTCTCGATCTCGCCGAGGACGCTCCGGAGGCGTTCGTCGACCGTGAGGAAGTGCGTGGCCGGGAAGATCAACAGGCGGGGCAGCGCGCGGACCTCCTCCTGCGTGACGGGATCGAGCTCGGCGATCTCCGCGATCCGGTTGCCGTCGAGGACGATCCGGTGGATCGTCTCCCCGGCCCCCATGACGTCGATCGTGCTGCCGCGCACCCGGAAGCGCCCGCGCTTCAGCTCGAGGTCGTTCCGCTGGTACTTCATCCGCACCAGCTGCTCGAGCAGCGCTTGGCGCCCGATGGACGGGCCGACGGCGAGGTCGACCACCGAGGACCGGTAGTCCTCGGGCGAACCCAGTCCGTAGATGCAGCTGACCGACGCGACGATCAGCACGTCCCGCCGCGTGAGGAGCGCCTGGGTCGCCCGGTGGCGGAGGCGGTCGATCTCCTCGTTGATGGAGGCGTCCTTCTCGATGTAGAGGTCGATCTGCGGGACGTACGCCTCGGGCTGGTAGTAGTCGTAGTAGCTCACGAAGTACTCGACGGCGTTGTGCGGGAACAGGGCGCGGAACTCGCTCACGAGCTGCGCGGCGAGGGTCTTGTTCGGGCTCACGACCAGCGTCGGCCGCTGCAGCCGCGCGATGGTGTGGGCCATCGTGAACGTCTTCCCGCTGCCGGTCACCCCGAGCAGCGTCACGAACTTCTCGCCCTGGGCGACCCGACCCACGATCTCGTCGATCGCCTTGGGCTGGTCGCCCTGCGGGACGAGGTCCGTCTCCAGGGCGAACCGCCCGGGCAGCGGGGGGGACGCGGTCGGCGACGGGGTCATCCGATCACCCGCAGGGTCGCGCCCTGCGTCCGGTAGCCGTCGGGGTCGAGCTCGACGGGCGCGAACCCGAGGGCCCCGAGCGCGGCCCGGACCCGCGAGGCGGTCGGCTCGCTGAGGAGGCGGGCGACCTCCTCGGGGTCGACCTCGACCCGGGCGCCCCGGGAACGGGTGCGGACCCGGACCCGGCGGAACCCCAGCCCTCGCACCCGGGCCTCTCCCTCCTCGATGCGATCGAGCAGCTCGCGCGAGATCGGGTCGCCGTGCGCGACGCGCGAGGCGAGGCAGGCGTCCGACGGCTCGTCCCAGTTCGGGAGGTGGCGCGCGCGGGCCGACGCCCGCACGTCGTCCTTGGTCCACCCGGCGCGCGCGAGGGGATGGACGAAACCGGCCTCGTCCATCGCGCGGATCCCCGGTCGGTCGTCGGTGAGATCGTCGGCGTGGACCCCGTCGAGGTAGACCGCGACGCCGAGGCTCGCCCCGACGCGTCGGAGCGCCTCGGTCTCGACGGAGCGGCAGAAGTAGCACCGGTTCGAGGGGTTCGCCCGGTACTCCGCACGCTCGAGCGGATCGACCTCGACCACGCGGTGCGCGATGCCGATCTCCGCGGCGACCCGCGACGCCCGTGCGACCTCCGCGCGGGAGACCGCGGGGCCGGCGAGGGTGACGGCCCACGCGCCGTCGTCGAGCGCCTCGCGGGCGAACGCGGCGACCAGGGCCGAGTCGACGCCGCCCGACAGCGCCACGAGGCTCGGTCCCCCGTCCCGCAGGGCGCGCAGGATCTCCGCCTCCGAGCAGCGGGGCGAACCGGCGGTCCCGGAAGCCGTCATGGAGCTCCGTCACCACCGGGGCGCGTAAACCGTTTGGGCGGAGAGGTCGCGCAACGCCCTCGGCGGTCGATCGCCCGCGCCCACAACGGCTTTGCGCGCGGCCGGCTCCGGGGCGTCGCATGCAGACCCTCCACGAGGGATCCCGGTGGATGCTCCGCCTGGACGACGGCCAGGACCTCTTCGCGACGCTCACCGAGTTCGCCCGGACCCATCGGATCCGCGCCGCCGCGGTGGTCTTCGGCATCGGCATGTTCCGCGACGGGGCGTTCGGCTACTGGGACGGCTCGCAGTATCGCCCCGAGGAGCTCGCCGGGCCGCACGAGGTCGTCGCGCTCCACGGGACCATCGCGGAGGCGGAGGGCGCCCCATCGATCCACCTGCACGGCGCCGTGGCCGGCCCCGACCACCGGCTGGTCGGAGGTCACCTGCTCCGTGCGACGGTCGGCGTCCTCCAGGAGATGGTGATCGACGAGTTCCCGGGTCGAGCCTTCGGGCGGCCGCTGGACGAGAGCCGGGGCCTGCGCATGCTCGACCTCGAGCCGGGGTCCCACCC
>JASHWL010000033.1 GCA_030044105.1 Thermoplasmata archaeon | reverse complement strand
AGGCCATCCCGGTTCCATCGCCGGCAGCTCCGATCGTCCCGGCTCCCGAGGTCTCGATCCCGGGGCCCCCGTCGGCTCCCGAGCCCATCCGGGCCGCTCCGCCCCCGCCCGCGTCGCCACCCCCGGCCGCGGCGCCGCCTCCAGCCTCTGCCCCCGCTCGCCTCCCGGCTCCGGCCTCTCCCCCGCTCGCTCCGGTGGCCCCCGCACCTCCGCCGGTCCCGAGCCGGCGATGGTCCCCCTCGGAGCCTCCGCCGGCGCCGGCGCGGATCGGATCATCCCGTCCGACTTCGGTCGCGGCCGGGGCGGGGCGAGCCTCCGCGAACGCCGGCTCTCCTCCGGTCGCGGGGACGGGGTCGGCGCCTCCGCCGCTTCCAGCACGATCGCCCACGTCCGATCCCAGCGCGAGTCCGCCGGCGCTGCCGGTCGCGGTCAAAGCCGCTCCCACTCCGGCTCCCCGTGCGGCCCCGCTCGCCGTGTCCACCGCGCCGCCGGCGGCCGCGCCGATCGCGGTCGTCCCTCCCGCCATGCCCCCCGCGCCGCCGCCCGCCGGCGAAGCGCCGGGTCTGCCGACCTCGACGGCGGTCGACCTTGGCGCGGGGGCCACGGTCGCGACCGGGCGCGTGCCCGAGGTCCCCGTCACTGCGCCTGCGGAGACGCCAGCTCCCGCCGCGCCGGCCCGTGCGCCCGCCAAGAAGCGGCGCAAGAGCCCGTCCAAGTCCTCGAAGAAAGCCGCCGTACCTACCGGCCCGCCGCCGGCCGCGCCCGTCGAGCCGGGCTCGGCCGCCGTGTCCGGTGCGACGCCCCCGGCTCCGTCCCCGTTGGAGACCGGGATCCCGGCCAAGCCGGCCGCCGCCTCGGAGGGCGCCGCTTCTCCGCCTCCTCCTCCGCGGCGCCGCGCGCCCCGCAAGCGCAAGGCGCCTCCCGTGATCTCGGCGACCGCCGGGACCCACCCGCCCGCGGCCGAGGGTGAGGCGTCCGTCGCCGCGCCCTCCCTTCCCGCGGAACCCGCGCCGATGCCCCCCGAGGACGAATGACGATCCCGACGGCGCAGCTCGTGCAGGACCGGGTCGCCACGGGCGTGCCCGGGCTCGATCGGATGCTCGGAGGCGGGCTCATCTCCGGCCGGCCCTACCTGGTGACCGGGGCGACCGGGAGCGGGAAGACCCTGCTCGCCCTCACGTTCCTGCTGGAGGGCCTCAAGGCGCACGAGGACGTCCTGCTCGTCGCCGTCGACGAGCCCCCGTCCGAGATCATGGAGAACGTCCGCTCCTTCGGCTGGGACCTCTCGGCGATCAAGACCCTCGACGCGAACCCCGGCACGCGCGCGATCAAGCGCACGGCTGCCGTCCAGGAGATCCGGACGATGGCCGACCTGAAGACGATGCGGGACCTCTCCCACGAGCAGAAGAAGCCCGCCGAGGTCGAGGAGGTCTCGATCCAGTCGATCTACCTCAAGCTCCGCCAGCAGATGGCGGACGTCCCGTTCCGCCGCGTCGTGATCGACTCGATCACGTCGATCCGCCGGTTCGCGGTGAAGTCGTCGCAGGACCCGCAGGCGGAGCGGACGGAGATCCAGTCCCTCCTCCGGTTCCTGTCGGAGCAGAACGTGACGGCGCTGATCACCGCGACCCCGAGCAACCCGGGCATGCTGACCCCCGAGGAGATCCTGACGCGCGGCGAGATCCTGCTGACCCGGAAGTGGATCGGTGACCGGTCCGTCCGCCAGATCAAGATCGTCCGCATGCGGGGCGCCGCGCACGATCCCGAGCGCCGGCCGTTCGCGATCACGCCGCAGGGCATCGTGCTCGGCTGAGCCGGGCGACACGGTTACCCGCGGCCGCGGGATGGGCGGGCGTGGCCCGCTGGCTCGCGAAGTCGGAACCCGGGGTCTACGCCTACGCCGATCTCGAGCGGGACGGCCGCACGGAATGGGACGGGGTCCACAACGCCCTCGCGCTGCGCCACCTCCGCGCGATGGCGCGCGGCGACGCGCTGCTGTTCTACCACTCGGGCGACGCGCGCGCGGTGATCGGGATCGCCCGGATCGACTCGGCCCCCCACCCCGACGCGAAGGACGAGCGCGGCTCGTGGTCGGTCGCCGTCCGTCCGGAGCGCGCGCTCCGCGGTCCGATCCCGCTGGCCGTTCTGCGCGAGGATCCGAAGCTCGCCGGGTTCGTCCTCTTCCGGATGGGGCGGCTCTCGGTGATGCCAGTCACGGACGCGCAGTGGACCGCGATCCTCGCCCACGAACCGGCCGGCGGTCCGCGCCCCGGCCCGCCTACGGGATCGCGCGCGGGTCCCGGGCGAGCCACCGCGTCGCCGCCGCGCGGAAGCGGACCGGCACGTAGACGCTCACCGGCCAGTCGGCGGGCGGCCGCGTGACCAGCGATCGCCAGGGATTCTCGGCGCGGAACGGATAGGTCACGTGCGGCCCGTCGGCGAGCCCGACGCGTCCCCAGTCCTCTGCCGGGTCCCCGCGCGCCTTAAGCCCCGCGAGGTCGATCAGGACCGCACCGGTCGGCGCGTGGAGCCGGTCCGCGATCTCGTCCTCGAGCGCGCGCCGCTCGGACGCGTGCCGCGCCAACCGCGACCAGGCGCGCCGGGCGACGGGCGAGAGCGTCCGATACCCGTGCGCGCGCTTGTACAGCCGCCGGGCCTCGACGGCCCGGACGAGCCCGGCGCTGACGCCGCCCGCGTCCCCGAGCCGGGTCAGGAGCTCGCCGTCGGTCCAGCGGAACTCCGCGGCCGCGAGCTCGGGAAAGCCGGGCTGCCGCTCGACCGCGGCCTGGGCCATCATCTCGGCCGCCCGGACCGTCTTGTGGTAGTACACGGTGGAATACATGAGCGCCCGACCGACGAGGAACCCCTCCACCGCGCTCCGTCCCTTCTCGGCGAAGAGCAGTCGGTCGCGCGCGACTCGGACGGTGTCGAGCAGTCGGACCGCGTCGATCGCGCCGTGCGCGACGCCGGTGTAGTGGGCGTCGCGCTGCAGGTAGTCGATCCGATCGGCGTCGATCGCGCCGTGGAGCAGGGAACCGATCCAGCCCCCGGGCCGTCCGGCCCGCGGGTCGATCAGGTCCGCGACGCGCGCGGGAGCGAGGCCGTGGCGCTCGAGGATCGGAGGGATCGTGCTGCCCGCCCCGGGTCCCCCCTCGGCGCCGGTCACCAGCTGACGAGAGACCCACTCGTGGCCGTGCCCGAGGACCTCCTGCATCGGCCCGTCGACCGTGTGGGAGAACGGGCCGTGGCCGAGATCGTGCAGCAGCGCCGCGGCGGCGAGCGGGCGCGCCTCGGATTGCGGGAGCGCCAGCCGCTCCGCGAACCGCGTCGCCACGCCGTACGTCCCGAGGGAGTGCTCGAGCCGCGTGTGGTTCGCCCCGGGGAACACCAGGTGCGCGAAGCCGGTCTGGCGGATCTGCCAGAGGCGCTGGAACTCGGGCGCGCCGACCAGGTCGAGCGCGATCGCGTCGAGCCCGATCGGCCCGTGCACCGGGTCGAAGATCACCTTCCCGGATCGGGGCTCCGCGCGCCGGCGCATCGCCCCCGGAGCCGCCCGCCCATTTAATTGAACGGAGGAACGCGGAGCGACCCCGCGCGGTCCGACGCACTCGAGCGCCGAACGTATTTAGGCCGCGAGAGTCGTGCTTCGCGTAGACATGGCTGAGGCCACGCGCCCGCCGGAGCCGAGCGAACCCGCGTCGGCGCTCGACGCGGCCCGGCGCGCCTACCGGGCCGCGGTGGACGCGGAAGGGGGCACCGACCGCGACGTGTACACCGGGGCGCTCAAGGCGTTCCTCGCCGTGGTCGAGGCCCGGCTGGCGGAGCTGCGCGACCCGGGCAGCGAGGTCGCTCCCTGGCTCGACGAGGCCGCGATGGCCTTCTACCGTGCCTCGCAGGCCGAGCTGGCCCGGCGCGCGATCGACCTCGGGCTCGAGCTGACGCCCGGCGCCTCGACGCTCCTCCACCACAAGGCGCTCATCCTGCTCGCGCTGAACCAGGACCTCCCCGAGGTCGTCGCGCTGACCGATCGGGCGATCGAGGCGAACCCGCACGACAAGGGGGTCTGGGCGACGCGCGGCGACGCGCTGAAGCTCCTGGGGCAGACGAACGACGCCGCCGAGTCGTACCTGCGCGCCCAGCAGCTCGACGCGACCTCGACGCAGTACGTCGACAAGGCCCTGAAGCTCGTCCCCAACCACAGCCGGGCGCTGCGCACGAAGCTCGAGCTCGCCCGCGCCAACGGCGGCGAGCTCCCCGCGCTGGCCGCGTGCGAGGAGCTGCTCAAGGCGACGCCGGACGACCCGGAGCTCCTGCTCGCCCGGGCGGACCTCCTGGCCGCGCTCGGCCGGCTCCCCGAGGCGCTCGACGCGCTCGACCGGGTCCATCAGCTGCTGCCGAACGATCCGCGCGCCAAGGTCCTCCACGTCCGCGCGCTGTTCCGCCTGGAGCGCACCGGCGACGCGCTGCCGATCGCGCAGGGGATCGTCCAGTCGAAGGAAGCCCCGGACGTCGCCGCGCTCGACGAGATCGCGAAGGCGCTCGAGACGGATGCGCCCGATCTCGCGATCGCGGCGCGGCAGCGCCTCACCGAGGTCGACCCGCGCAACCTGCAGAACCTGCTCGAGCTGCGCGACCTGGGGATCCGGCTCGATCGTATCGACGTGGCGCTGGGCGCCTGCCGGACGCTGCTCGCCGCGCAGCCCGAGAGCCTCGAGGCGATGCGGGGCATCGCGGAGCTCGAGCTCGC
>JASHWL010000032.1 GCA_030044105.1 Thermoplasmata archaeon | reverse complement strand
CCGCGTCGAGTCCTGCCGGGGACGTGACGGGGTTCCAGCAGCGATGGGCCGATTGGTGGAAGGTAGTCGCCGCGACCCCGTCCCTGGCCGACGCGTTGCGAAGCCGGCAGCTACGGCTGCCCGGACCGATGCCCCCCCGACGCGCGACAGGCCCGAAACAGCCCGCCCCGTTAGAGTGGCACGAACGGACGCTCCGGTCCGTGGGGTTCCGACGCGTCGCGATGCGCTGGCGAGATCGGGACTTCCATGTCCTCACGGCCCTTCGATGACTCGGAACGGCGAGCGGCAAGCATCCAGCTTCCCGTTCCGTGCGGTATGCGGGGGGGATTCCGGGCGTCGGATGCATTCGCCGAGACAAGCCTGGCCTCCACGAGTTCCGGAAATGGGACCGACGGAGCCGCCTCTACCCGTGCCCCGACGTCGGGGCGCGGACCGCCGAAGTCGACCACGTAGCGGACCTCGGGGTCGCGGGGGATCTGGAGCCCGCAGCCGCAGGCGCACTTGCGAGGCCAGCGCGAACCGGTGACGGTTCTCAGGCGCGACGCCGTGTTCGGCTTATTCGGCGGAAGGGGTTCTTGGCGCTGGATGCTTGGCTGCACCGCACGTCCCTCGCGCATGGAGGGACAGGCGGTGCGGCTCGATGGTCGCTCTACCGTAGGGGCGAGTCGCGTCGAACGGCCGCCCACTGTTCACGGATTCGCGCGACCATGACTTCGGCGCGTGGGTCGTCGCCGACTGGCAGGCTCTTGCCGCCCGCCAGCAGAGCGCGTCGGCTCGGCAGTGCGGTCGGCCCGCCCGATGTGACCTCACCTAGGACCGGCTCGGGCAGGTCGCTGAGCCTCGAAATCAGGACAATGTGCCACCGGCCCATTTCCTGGGCGAACGATGACGGTGCTCTTCTCCGAAAGAGACCGCTCGAGCCGAGGGCTCTCGCGGAGGCAGAAGGCAGCTCGAGCAGCATCAAGCGCTCACTGGTCAGGATGGCGCGCGCGAGAATCTCAGCGACCGGTGAGTCGTGCAGGACGAGTCTATAGTCCCACTGTTCAATGAGCGTCTCGCCGGAACGCAAGGAGGTTTCAGAAGGCAGCTGCGGCGAACTCACGACTCGCCCCACGTCGGCCGCGTTGATACTCGTTCTCCTGTCGTGAGCCGGAAGCGATGCGCGCGACGGTTCGAGATTACGAGGTAGTTATCGACGCGAAGCCGTTGGCGCAAATCGCTCCGGCATTCGGTGCTCGATGCTCTGCATCGCACGTCCCTCGCGAGGGGAGGGATGGGCGATGCGGGGCGAATTCGGACATCTCTCAGGAGAGACGAGCGTTGCCCCTGGCCCGCCCCCCTCGGATTTGGAGTCGCGTTTCCCCCGGGATGACGAATCCGCCCACGTACTCCCACCGACTCGGCGCGACCGGCACGACCGACGCAGCCCACTGCCGGCCGGCTGCGACCCACGCCTCGTACGCCTCGATTGAAAGAGGCGCGACAAGACCACCGGTACGCCTCGCCGCCCAGACGACGACAGGCAGGGGTTTGTCGGTGAATTGCGTCCGGTTCCGAAGATCGTGAAGGTAGATCACGGATTTAGGGTCGGTCCAGAGGAGCCAGCGTCCGCCCCCACGCGGGTAGCCCAGGAGAACGCCGCGTTCGTCCACGGTGACTCGAACGGGCTCGAACTTGAACACCCAGATCGTCAGGGCGGCTACGAATCCCAGGGCCGCGAATAGTACTACTTGGACAAGAAGGGACCGATTCGCCGCCGCGAGCGAAGCGAGGAACACGAACCAGACGAGGAGCGCCAAGACTCCGTAACGGACCGGCCGAAGCGATCGGCGGCGTTCCGCGGCGAGCTCGCAGAGGTCGAATGACTGCTGAGAACCGAACTCCGGGGGGGCAACCACGGTCGAATGGACAGAGCCGGGGGGACTTACCGTCTTAGACCGGGAGGACTCGAGAGTGTGTTGCGCGCCACCACATAACGGACCTCGGGGTCGCGGGGGATCTGGAGCCCGCAGCCGCACGCGCACTTCCGGGGCCAGCGGGATCCGGTGACGGTGCCCAGGCGGGTCGCGTTCGTCGGCGTCGCATTCTCTCGAAGGGGTTCCGGGTCGTGGATGGATTGCGCCATCGCTCGTTCCTCGCGAGCGCGGGAACGGGCGAGGCGGATGCGATCCTCGTCAGAGAAGGGCGCGAAACTCGTCCGTCGTCAGGCCGGCGGTCCGAATCGCGGCCAGCAGCAAGCCGCGCTTGACAGACCTTCCCCCGTGCACGGGAATCACGATGAGCTCGCGGACGCCTTCCTTAGCGAGGACCACGTGGCTCCCGGATTGCCGCTGAACCTCCCAGCCGGCCCTCCGGAATGCCTTGATGGCCTCTGGGCCCGAGACGTCGGCCAGGACGCTTACGGCCTAACGACTAGGCGGGCGCCAGCGCGAAGCTCAGCCGCGCCACGGGGCGGGTCCGCCGGAGGGATCTCGGGGCGGGCGCGACACGCTCGGCCAACGTCTCCAGATACAGGGAGATCGCGTCGCCGGCGTTCCGGCGCACTTCCGCCAATGACTCTCCTTGGGTGAAGCAGCCCGGGAGCTCGGGGCACTCTGCCCAGTATCCTCCTTCTTCCGCGCGGTACACCTTCACGGTGAATCTGGGCTCCACGAGGGCCAAGAGCCCCAAACGCGGCTTAACCCTTCCGGAGGACGGACGACTCGGCCCGGCGCAATCGTACGGAAAGGTGCCCCGGGGCGGAAAAAGTTGGCTCCTTATCGGTGGAGGCCCGAACGGAGCATCGGCAAAGGTCGGCAAGGGACTCGGCGAGATCGAGCTCGGACCCGAGGCGCCGGGGTTCCCCGCCCAAAAACGGGTGTTTTTGGGCGGGCAACCCGCCAGTTTCCTGACGTCCCGGCCAGGTCGTCGTAGTAAGCCCCATTCCGGTACGCACTCCGATTGCCGAGGCATCCGCGAGGCTCGTGGCGGCCGCTCTATCCTACTCCTAGCCACCGGCTCAACGGACCCGGCAGACACCCCCGGGTCGACGGAAGCGCGTGCGTCTGTCCCCCCGTCCCCGGGGCCTCGAGCCCGCCACGTCACCTCGAGGCTCGGCCGATCCGCACCGGGTCAGGGCGCGAACTCGAGAATCTGGCGTCGGGCCCAGTGCAGGAGCTCGGAGGTCAGATACAAGGTGGATCGTTCGTGCAGTGATTCGAGCACGGCCAATGCCTCGGTTCGTTCCAGGAGTCCTTCCCGATACGCGCGCGTGACGAGCGCGAGCGATCCGTGTGGTTCCAGTCCCAGGTGGGCTGCGACCTCCCGCGCTTCCAAGTCGTCCGTGAAGAACAGCCGGATGCGCTCCTGACGTGCGAGGGCGATGCAGCTGGCCTCGCCGGAACCGAGGGAGTACCGCTCGGACAGCAGCTTCGTGAGGTCTCGCGAAGGGGCGTTGAGCGCCGCGACCTCGCAGGTCGCGGGCAAATCAAACGCCGGACCAAGCTCGCGCCTCACCTCCGTGGTGACGCAAGCCCTTCGAATCACACGGAACACCCGACGGCCGCCGGCTTGGTCCAGGTGGATGAGGGGTCCGGCATCGACCGCCGCGATCCTAATCCTTCCCACGCAGCCCCCAGTCCACGTCCTGCCGGAGTGCAGCCTCGATCCGCTGGGCGCGCGCGCGACGTAGGGTCTCTCTCACCGCGTCCCGGATCAGTTCGGAACGATTCGCGTACCAGCCCTCGCGGATGACCTCGTCCATTTCTGCAATCAGTTGATGCGTGAGC
>JASHWL010000205.1 GCA_030044105.1 Thermoplasmata archaeon | reverse complement strand
CACGGCATCTCGGGCAAGAAGACCAGCGTCCTCGCCCGGGCCGCGTTCGAGATCACCGCCGCGCACCTGCTCCGCGCCGCGATCACCGGCGAGGTCGACGAGCTCAAGGGGGTCGCCGAGAACATCATCGTCGGCCAGCCGATCACGCTCGGCACGGGCGCGGTCAACCTGGTCTACAAGCCGCTCGGCTCGCCGGGCCCGTCGATCCCGGCCCCGCCGCCGCCCCCGAAGGCCGAGTCGACCGCGCTGCCGCCCGCCGACGCGGCGGCGGAGGAGGCGTAGATGGATCTCGCGCACGCGCTCAAGGTCGCCCTGGAGACGGGGAAGGTGCGGCTCGGGGTCACGGAGACGCTCGCCGCCGCCGAGGCGAAGAAGGCGCGCCTCGTGATCGTGTCGAGCACGTGCCCGGATGCGAAGCTGAAGGGCGAGCGGGCGATCGGGAAGATCCCCGTCTACCATTTCGAGGGGACCGCGGTCGACCTGGGCCAGGCCTGCGGGAAGCCGTTCCCGATCAGTGCGATGGCCGTCCTCGACCCGGGCTCGAGCGCGATCCTGACCCTCCAGACCTGAGGGCTCCGCGCGCCGAACCCCTTCCGGTAGCATGACCGAGATCACCCTCGACACCGAGGCCCTCGGCTACATCCGGCTCTTCGAGGAGCGCACGGGGGCGCGGGTCAAGGACTGCCTGTCGGCCGAGGACAAGCTCGTCTTCCTCGTGATGCCGGGCGAGGTGCACAAGGCGGTGGGCCCCGGCGGCGTGCTCGTCGACCGCCTCAAGGGGATGCTGAAGAAGGAGATCCAGGTCGTCGAGTGGTCGGACGACCCCGAGACGCTCGCGCGGAACATCTTCTACTGGTACTCGCCGAAGAAGGTCGATCTCGTGCCGAAGGGCAAGGGGCGCCACGCGACCGTGACGGTCGACCCCGCGTGGAAGGCGCGCGCGATCGGGAAGGCCGGCAAGAACCTCAAGGTCGCCCGCGCGATCCTCGTGCGCCACACGGACATCCAGAGCGTGAGCGTCGCCTGAACCGTGCGCTCCGACCGGGGGACCGTTTAAGGGCGCAGGCCCGTGCCCCGCCCATGCCGAGCCCGTCGCTGGGTCCAGAGCGGGTCTACCGGTTCACGATCGATCTCGCCGCTCCGATCGGGTTCGTGTTCCGCTGGGCGACCGATTACCGGGCGAACGACTCCTCCCTCTCGCACCAGGGCTTCGAGCGCCGGGTCCTCGAGCGGGACCGCGGCCACGTCCTGTTCGAGGACCTGGAACGGAATCCGGCCGGCGGCTGGGTCTGGCGCCGCAGCGCGGTATCGCTCCGGCCGCCGGACGCGTGGCGCTCGCACTCGCAGGGGAGCCACCGGTTCGCCGAGATCGACTACCGGCTCACGGCGCTCGGCCCGGCGCGGACCCGGCTCTCCATCACGATGCACCGACGGGCGACCGCGGCCCATCCCAAGCACCCTACCGCCGCCGCGTTCGAGGCGGACCTCCGGCACGCCTGGACCGGCTACGGTCGGGCGCTCGCGCGCGACTACCGCGCCACGCGGCGGCGCCGCCGACGATCCCGCTGACGGGGAGGCGTTTCGCCGCCTCTCGCCGGGGCTCGTATCCGCCCGGTGGCGCTGGGGATCGCCGGGACCCCCATGGCGGATACGGACGCAAGCCGGGCGCTCTTCATCGCGGGATTCGGACCGATCGTGCGCGACGCGGACGCGAGCCGCGCGCTCTACCGCGACCTCCTCGCGATCCCGTTCGAGGACACGGACGGCTACCTGCACACGAACCGGCTCCGGGGCGCGAAATCGTTCGCCCTCTGGCCGCTCGCCTCCGCAGCGGAGTCCTGCTTCGGCCGAACGGACTGGCCGGCGGACGTCCCGACGCCGCAGGCGTGGATCGAGTTCGACGTGGCGGACGTCGCCGCCGCGACGCGGGCGCTCGAAGCGCGCGGGTACCGTCTCCTGGTCTCCGCCCGCACCGAGCCCTGGGGGCAGACCGTCACCCGCCTCCTCGGGCCCGAGGGCCTGCTCGTCGGCCTGACGTTCACTCCGTGGATGCGGCCGAAGCCGCGCCGGGCCCGTCATCGTAAAGCCCGCTGACCCTTCGATACCGTCGTGCCGCGCGACGGGCCCGCGATCCGCGCCGTCCTCTTCGACCTCGGCGGCACGCTCGTCGACTACCACGACTTCGGCCACTGGACCGAGCTCGCGCACCGGTGCTTCGTCCCGGCCGACGAGGAGCAGATGGCCCACGGCTTCTTCGAGGTCGAGCGCGAGACCGACACGCGCGAGCGGATCGGCCAGGTGGAGTTCTGGCGCCGCACCCTCGAGCGTGCGAGCGAGCGCCCGGTCGACGCGCCGACGGCCACGCGCTTCACCGAGCTCCTCAAGCAGCGGCCCGGGTTCTTCCGCCTCTACTCGGATACCCGGCGCTGCTTGGATCACCTCAAGGCCGAGGGCCGGCGCATGGCCGTGGTCTCGAACAGCTCCAGCGAGGCCCATGTCCGCCAGATTCTCCACTCGACGGGGATCCTCCCTTTCTTCGAGCGAGTGGTCTCGTCCGGGACCGAGGGCGTCGAGAAGCCCGACCCCGAGATCTTCCGTCGGGCGGTCGATCGCCTCAAGATCCCCGCGGGCGACGCGCTCTACGTCGGCAACCTGGCGTTCACCGACGCGGTCGCGGCCCACGAGGCCGGCCTTCGCTCGCTCTGGCTGAATCGCGCCGGCACCGGCTTCGGGCGCGATCCGCCCGAGATCACCTCCCTCCTCGAGGTACCGTTGTGGGTCCGACAGCTCGAGTCCGGACGGTGAGCACGAGCCCTCGGGTCCGGCCCGGCCGGGACGGTTCCCGCGCCCAAGGTCTCATCTAACCGTATCCGGTACGCGGCGGTGGCGATGTCCCGCCGTCTCGCAGCGATCATGTTCACCGACCTCGAGGGCTACTCGAGGCTGGCGCACGGAGACGAACGCGGCGCGTTGAGGCTCCTTGAGGATCAGGAGCGGCTCATGCGTCCGCTCGTCGCCGCGCACCACGGGCGCAAGATCAAGTCAATGGGGGATGGCCTGCTGGTCGAGTTCCCCAACGCGCGGGACGCCGTGGAGTGCGCGGTCGTGATCCAACGGGCAGCGAGCGAGCGTGAAGGACGGGTCGGGGCCGGCTCGCTTCGGATCCGGATCGGGATTCATCTGGGGGACGTGGAGCGGCGCGGAACGGACATCCTCGGGGATGCCGTCAACATCGCCTCCCGGATCGAACCGCTCGCCGACGCGGGGGGCGTGTGCATCTCGGGCCCGGTCCACGAGCAGGTGCGCCACCAGGTCCCCTACCCGGCCGAGTCGCTCGGGCCGAGGAGCCTCAAGGGCGTGGCCGAGCCGGTCGAGGTCTATCGGGTCGTTCTCCCGTGGACGCACGCCGGCGGTCCGACGCGCGAGGCCGGCCCGACGCGTCTCGCGGTTCTGCCGTTCGCCAACATCAGCCCGGACCCGAAGGACGAGTACATCGCGGACGGACTGACGGAGGAGCTCATCACCGTCCTCTCGCAGCTCACGGGGCTGCAGGTGATCGCTCGCACGTCGATCCTGCCCTACAAGACGGCCCCGAAGCCGCTGGCGCAGATCGGGGCCGAGCTCGGAGTCGGCTCGATCCTGGAGGGCAGCGTGCGGAAATCGGGGGAACAGCTCCGGATCACCGCCCAGCTGATCGAGGTCCGATCGCTCGGACACGTCTGGGCCAGCACGTACGACCGCAAGCTCGACGACATCTTTGCGGTCCAGTCCGATGTCGCGAAACGGATCGCCGAGGCGCTCCGGGTCAAGGTGGCCAAGGGGGAGCAGGAGCGGCTCGACGCACGGTCGACCTCGCACCCGGAGTCCTACCTCGCCTACCTGCGCGGACGGGCGCTGCTCTCCTCCGTGTGGTCCGAGCCGACGTTCCGGGCCGCCAAGGCCCAATTCGAGCTCGCCGTTTCGCTCGACCCTACCAACGCGCGCGCCTACACCGGGCTCGCCGACGCGACGACGTACCTCGGGTGGGGAGGCTACGAGGGTACCCGCGCGACCTGGGACCGGGTGCGCCGCGAGTACGCCGCACGCGCCATCGAGCTCGACTCGGACCTGGCCGAGGCGCACTGTTCTCTTGCGATGATCCTCTGGGACGACTGGGAGTTCGACGCGACGGAGCGAGAACTGAAGCGGGCCCTCGCCCTCAATCCGAGCTACGCGCAGGCACACCACACGTACTCGAATGTGCTTCGAGACGAGGGACGGGTCGAGGAAGCGCTCCGGGAATCAGAGCTCGCGGTCGAGCTGGATCCCCAGTCGGTAACCCTCCTCCTCGACCGCGTGGCGTTCCTATGCCAGATCCGTCGCACCGACGCGGCCAAGCCGCTCCTCGAGCGGCTGAACCGGATGGAGCCCGATTCCGCCCGGTACCACACCGGACTGGCTTGGTTGTACTACGCGGAGGGCCAGTGGGATCGCTCGATCGAGGAGTGCGATCGGTCGGCGGTCCTGGACCCGGAGCCGTGGGCCGCCCGAATACCTCAGGCCTGGCTGCACGGGCTGCGCGGCGAACCGAAGGAAGCGCGTCGGATCCTGCAGAGAGCGAAGGGCCTGCCCGAGCGTGCCGCGCCTTCCTGGATGTTCGTCGTGGGGTACGCCTTGGCGGACGACTTCGATGAGGCATTCCGGATACTGTTCAAGAGCGCGGACGAGCACAATCTCGCACTTCAGATGATCCGAAACGATCCCGCGCTCGAACCCTTGCGAAGAGACCCTCGGTTCCTCCTCGTCCTCAAGAAGATGAATCTCGCCTGATCGCGGGGGGCCGTCGGCTCGTGGGTCGCGAAGAGTCGAGCCCTTTCCGGTCGCGAGGGACCCCCGCGCGGGACCGCGATCCGCGCTCGTCGTCCGGTCTTCGCGGCCGTTGACCCGCGCCGGGGCTCTCGCGGGGACACTTGCGTTAAATACCGCACCCGACTCCCATCTGAGGTCGCACCGGCTCCTTCCGAGGGGCGGGCGCGACGGCGCCGCCACGGCGGGCCGGGGACCCGTGAACCGGTCTCTTCCAGGGCAGCGCCACAGATGGCCCGATGGGGCGTGGAGCCCCGAGATCCCCTCCCTGGCAACGGGGAGTGACCTCTCGGGACCGACAGAGGAGAGAGTACGCGAAGTACGCAATAGCTCAAAGGTAAGCAAACGAGCAATTCCGCCAGTCAGCGAGGATCGGTTTCGACACGTTCATTCCCC
>JASHWL010000204.1 GCA_030044105.1 Thermoplasmata archaeon | reverse complement strand
CGAGGCCCTCCAACTCGCGGGCTGCACGGTGTACTTGCACTTCTTGCAGCGATACTTGAGGTAGACCCGACGGACCGCTTTGGCCCGCCCCTCGGGCTTGGGTCGCGGGAACCCGCCGTACCCGCCCGTGGCGCGGCGGAACCGCCGCTGCCCCCACTTGAGCTCCGAGGCGGGCCTCTTCTTGCCCTTCTCCACCTCGTGTTCCGTGTGGGTCTTGCACCTCGGACAGTACGTGGACACGACCTTAGGATAGTGCATCGGCGGGCGCCGAGGCTCCCCCCATATATAGGCTGCGCTGGTGGTTCGCCCCCGAGTCCCGCAGGGTGAACGGGGCCGGGACGTGCGGACCCCGCAATCGGGCGCCCGGAGCCCCCGGATGGGGGCCTCGCGTTCCGGACCGGACGTTCGAGCGCCGAACTCCGGGTCCTACCCTTGCCGGAGGGACCGCACCGGGCCGAGCGACAGCGCGAGGAGGGGCCTCCGGGCTCCCACGGAGGAGCCCGCACCCGGCACGCCGCGTCGATCGTTGGCAGAACCTCTTTACACGCAGCGTCGGTCGGTCCGTGCGTGACGGAGACGCCCCTCGAGTTCCGGACGGCCCGCGCCGCCGACGTCCCCCCGGTGATCGAGATCCTGCGGGAGGCGTCGCTGTGGCTCCGGTCTCGCGGGCTCCCGAGCGGATGGCCGGTCCCGTACCCCGCCGACATCCTCCTTCGGCACGTCGCACGGTCCGAGCTCTACGTGGTCGACCGGGGCCCCGAGATCGCGATCGCGACCGTGACGCTGCAATGGGAGGACGTCCCGTTCTGGGGGGAGCGACCGCCCGACGGCTGCTACCTCCACCACTTCGCGGTCCGCCGGAGCGTCGCCGGCCAGCGGGTGGGGGAGCAGGTGGTGGCCTGGGCGGAGCGCGTCGCGCGCGGCCGGGGTCGTGCGTTCCTCCGGCTCGACTGTCTCGCCGACGACCCGGTGCTCATCCGGTACTACGAGCGGCTGGGTTTCGAGCGGCGCGGCGAGACGACCGTGGGGAGCCTCCGGATGGCCCTGCTCGAGAAGCGGCTTGCCGGCGTCTGAGCCGGCGGGCCCGCGCCGGTCGCGCTTTCGAGGGGCCCGCGCCCGAATGCTTATGTAGCAAGCCCTTTTCGGCCGCCGCGCCCACGAGGGTACCATGGCGGATCGCCCGTCGCTGGAAGTGGTCACCGAAGCGCTCGGGAAGACGCCCGAGCGGAAGTTCGGGCAGACCGTCGAGCTCGCGATCAACCTGAAGGACCTCGACCTCACGGTCCCGAAGAACCGCCTCGAGGACGAGGTGCAGCTCCCGAACGGGCGCGGCAAGCCGGTGAAGGTCGGGGTGTTCGGATCGCCCGAGCTCCTGCAGAAGGTCCGCGGCGTCGCGGACTTGGTGGTCCCCGCGAACGAGCTCGACGACTTCGCGAAGGACAAGAAGAGCGCGAAGAAGGCGGCGAACTCCATCGACTTCTTCCTCGCCGAGGCTCCCCTGATGCCGACCATCGGCAAGCGGCTCGGCGTCGTGCTCGGGCCGCGCGGCAAGATGCCGCGGCCTGTCCCGCCCGGGAGCGATCCCACGAACCTCGTGAACGCCCTCAAGCGTTCGATCCGGGTCCGCTCGAAGGGCAACCGCACGTTCCACGCGCCGGTCGGCACGCAGTCGATGAAACCCGAGCAGATCGCCCAGAACGTCGACGCGGTCCTGACCCGCATCGTGGGCAAGCTCGAGCGCGGCCGCACGAACATCGAATCGGTCTACGTGAAGACCTCGATGGGACCGGCCGTCCGGCTCTGGTGAGGAGGACGCGATGCCGGGCCGTGGTTCCGTTCCGCCCGAGCGGCTCGCGCTCGTCTCCGAGCTCGAGGAGGTCCTCGTCGCGCACCCGATGACCGCCGTGGTGGCGATCCGCGGCGTGCCGGCGGCGGCCCTCCAGTCGATGCGCCGCGAGCTCCGGCAGCGCGGGCACCCGATCCGCGTCGCGACCAACAGTGCGATCCGGCACGCGATCGAGAACGCGAGCCGGAAGCGTCCGTCGCTGAAGCCCCTCCTCGATCAGGTCGAGGACCAGACCGCGATCCTCGCGGCCGAGGGCAACCCGTTCGCGCTCTACCAGGAACTGCTCCGGACCCGATCCCCCACCCCGGCGCGAGGCGGTGAGGTGGCTCCGAACGACATCCTCGTCCCGGCGGGGACGACCAATTTCAAGCCCGGCCCGATCGTGGGCGAGCTCCAGCACGCCGGGTTCCCGGCGGCGATCGAGAAGGGCAAGGTCGTCCTGAAGAAGGACACCACGATCGTGAAGGCCGGCGACCACATCTCGCGCGAGGTCGCGGGGATGCTCACGCGGCTCGAGATCTTCCCGCTCGAGGTCGGACTCAACCTGCGGGCCGTCGTCGACGGCGAGACGTTCTACCCGCCCGACGTCCTCGCGATCGATCTGGACGCGCAGCGCGCGGCGCTCGCCCGCGCCGCCCGAGCCGCGCTCGGCCTCGCGGTCGAGGTCGGCTACGCCACGAAGGAGACCGCGCCGCTGCTCCTCACGAGGGCGCACCGACGCGCCCTGGGAGTGGCCCTCGCCGCCGGGTTCGCGACCCCCGAGACGATCGAGCCGCTGTTCGCGAAGGCGATGCGCGAGGCGGCGGCGGTCGCCAAGCTTACAGGCACTTGAGGTTCCCCCGAAAGTCCACGGAGTGAGAGAGATGGAGTACGTGTATGGTGCGCTGCTGCTCAACGCCGCCGGAAAGCCGATCGACGAGAAGGGTCTCACGGGCGTGCTGACCGCCGCCGGGTTCTCCCCGGACGCGGCCCGCGTCAAGGGGCTGCTCGCCTCGCTCGAGGGCGTCAACCTGACCGAGGTCCTCGCGAAGGCCGAGACGTTCTCCGCGCCGGCACCCGCCGCCGCCGCGCCGTCCGACAAGAAGGACGCGAAGGGCGAGAAGAAGGAAGAGGAGAAGAAGGAAGAGAAGGGCGTCTCCGAGGAGGAGGCGGCCGAGGGTCTCTCCGCCCTCTTCGGCTGAAGGTCGCGTTACTCGTTCCGCACCGCTTAAGAAGCGGGGCCGAGTGGACCGGACGGGAGGAGCCCTCTCGCCCAGGTCCCTCGCATGCCGGCCCGGGATAGCTGCGGCGTCGTCGGCGTATCGCTCCAGGGCAAGGGCGCGGCCCCCTACCTGTTCCGGGGGCTCCGTGCGCTCCAGCACCGGGGCCAGGAGTCCGCCGGGATCGCGACCACCAGCCACGGCACGCTCTACCACCGCAAGGGCATGGGCCTCGTCCACGAGATCTTCACGCAGGAGATGCTCGACGCGCTGCGGGGCCCGACGGGGATCGGCCACGTGCGCTACCCGACCACCGGCGACTCGGACCTCGAGAACGCGCAACCGATCGTCTTCAAGCTCCGCGACGAGGACGCGGCGCTCGGAGCGAACGGCGACCTCGTGAACTACGAGCGGATCCGGCGACGGATCCAGGGCCAGGGCATCGAGCTGCTCGGGAACGCCGACACCGAATCGATGGCCCAGGCGATCGCGCTCGAGCACGGCCACACGCGCGACCTCGATGCGGCGATCCGCCGGGCGTGCACGGAGCTGGTCGGCGGCTACGCCGTCGTCATGGTCACCGGCGGCCGGGTCTACGCGTTCCGGGACCCGCTGGGCATCCGGCCCCTCGTCTTCGGCACGGTCGAGGGCGGCGTCGCGGTCGCCAGCGAGTCGGTTGCCCTCGAGCTCATGGGCGGGAAGATCGTCCGCGACGTGCTCCCGGGGGAGGTCCTCGTCCTCGAGCGCGGGCAGCTCGCGCGCTCCTCGCGGATCCCGAGCTCGGGCGAGCGGGCTCACTGCATGTTCGAGTGGGTCTACTTCTCGCGGCCCGACTCGATCGCCGAGGGCGTTCCGATCTACGAGGTCCGCCACCGCATCGGCCAGCGGCTCGCCCGCGAGAGCCCGGTCGAGGCGGACCTGGTCGTCCCGGTCCCGGACTCGGCGCGCCCGCAGGCGCTCGGCTTCGCCGAGGAGTCGAAGATCCCGTACGCGGAGGCGCTGATCAAGAACCGGTTCGTCGAGCGGACGTTCATCCTGCCCGACCAACGGCGCCGGGAGTTCGAGGTGCGCGTGAAGCTGCACCCGGTGCCGGGGCTCCTCAAGGGGAAGCGGATCGTCCTCATCGACGATTCGATCGTGCGCGGCACGACGCTCCGCGAGATCGTGCAGATGGTCCGCGACGCGGGCGCGACGCGCGTCGACGTGCGCGTCGGGTGCCCGCCGATCCGGGCCCCGTGCTACTTCGGGATCGACATGAAGGACCGCCGCGACCTGGTCGCGCACGACCGGGACGAGGCGGAGGTCGCCGGGATCGTCGGCGCCGACTCCGTCCACTACCTGTCGATGGAAGGGCTCGTGGCGGCGATCACGCTGCCCGCCGAGAACCTCTGCCTCGGCTGCCTGACCGGACGCTACCCGGTCGAGGTGCCCGAGGAGCACCACCGCTTCCAGAAGCTGCTCGAGGAGTTCTAGGGTGTGGCGACGGCGGTCGTCGTCGCGCGCCTCGGGGAGCTCTACCTCGTAGGGCCGGACGGGCGGGCCCGCTCCTTTCCCCGGGCCGCGTCGCGGGAACTGCCCGCCGCGGCGCTGCCCGCGGGGCTGGAGCGCGAGCTCCGGACGCTTCCCGGGGAGGTCGCGTTGGTCGCGGACGAACCGGGGCGCGCGGAGGCGATCTCCGCCGTGCTGGGTCGCCGGCTCGGGCTCGCGACGGACGAGACCCTCCGTTCCGCCCGACGGGCCCTCCCTCGCGTCGCCCGCACGGCCGAGCGAGCCGCCGTGCTCGCGCACGCCCGGGCGACGCTCGAGCGGGTGCTAGCCTCCCCCGAGGAGGTGCTCATCTCGCTCGCGCGCGAGGAGGAGCGCTTCGAGCGCGCGGTCGGTCGGGAGCAGCGGGCGGCCGAGGCGTTCCTCGCGCCGGAGCAAACCAGCCTCCGAGAGTACGCGGCGGCGTGGGCCGCGGTCCGCGCCTCGCTCGAGCGCCACCACGAGCGGCTCCGCGATCGCCTCGCGGAGCAGGCGCGCCGGGTCGTGCCGAACCTCGCGGCCCTGGTCGGCGAGCGCGTCGCCGCGCGGCTCGTCGCCGGGGCCGGCGGGGTGGAGGCGCTGGGCCGTATGCGGGGCGCGCGGATCCAGCTCCTGGGCTCGCGGCGGCGCCCCTCGCCCGAGCGCGGCCCCCGGTTCGGGGTCCTGTACCGCGCCGACCGGATGGAGGACGTTCCCCCCGACCGTCGCGGCGCGTACGCCCGGAGCCTGGCCGCGCTGGCCGCGATTGCCGCGCGCGCCGACGCCACGACCCGCGCCGATCTCAGCCCCCGACTGGTCGCCCGACGGGACCGACGCGTGGAGCAGCTCCGCGCGAGGAGGCCATGACTCCGCGCGTCCGCCTCGTCCCGGAGCCCCGATCCCCCCGCCTGGTCCGTCGGGAGATGCGGGACCGGACCGAGCTCCTGACCGAGGCGGTCGGCGCACTGCCGCCGGTCTACGGCGAGCGCTGGCTGCATGTCGGCGAGCGGGCCTACCGGCAGTTCGAGCCGGGGCGGAGCAAGCTGTCCGCCGGGCTCGTGCGGGGCTGGACCGGTCCGCTGCCGGCGCCCGGCGAGTCGTGGCTCTACCTCGGCGCCGCGAGCGGCACGACCGCCTCCCATGTGGCCGACCTTCTCGGACCGGAGGGGCGTCTCTATGCGGTCGAGCGCAGCCCCCGGCCGTTCGCCCGCCTGCTCGCGCTCGCCGAGCGATGGCCGAACCTCCTGCCGGTCCTCGCGGATGCCCGCGCCCCGCGTGGCTACGCGGCGTGGGTCGGCCCGGCGCTCGGGCTCTACGCGGACGTCGCGCAACCCGACCAGGTCGCGATCGTCCGGACGAACGCGGAACTGTTCCTCGAGGGCGCCGGGGCGCCGGTCGTCCTCGCCCTGAAGACCGCGAGCATGGGCCGGGAGCGCGATCCGGCCGGCCATCTCGAGGCGGCGACGCGGGAGCTCGCGTCGTTCGTCGATCTGGTGCCGTCCGTGCGGCTCGACCCCTTCCACCGGGGCCACTTCCTGCTCGGGGGTCGTCTGCGGGGCGGCGCCGGGGGACCGCCGAGGTCGCTGCGGCCGGTCACGCGGGCCGCACGGCCCCGCGCGCGACGACGATCGTGACGATGTCCTCGTCGGCGAGGACGTGGTCCCGGCCCACGGTCTGCCCCGGGAACCGGGCGCTCGGGCCCCAGACGAGCGCGGTGCGGAACGTGCGATCGAGCTCGGGCGGGAGGCGACCCAGGAGGGACTGCACGGTGTTGCCCTCCCGGAGGATCACCGGCTCGTCCTTGTCGGGCGGGCGGCCGGGCGGCTTCACGTAGACCCGGATGAACCGAAGCGCGTGGCCGATCCGGTCGACCAACGCGTCGAGCCCGAGTCGGTCGCGCGCGGAGACGAAGATCGGATCGAAGGGTCGCAGCTCGAGCACCATCCGCGCGCGGTCGGCGGGCGAGAGCAGTTCGCTCTTGTTCACGGCCAGGAGGGCCGGCACGTAGACCCGATTGCCGGCGAGCACGTCGATCAGCTGGTCGGCGGTCGCGTCCTCCCGGAAGACGATCGATCCGTTGTGGAAGCCGAACTCGCGGGCGATCTGGCTTGCCAGACCGCCCGCGAGATGCGTGAGCCGGACGGTGCTCGAGATCGTGAGGCCCCCCCGCTCCGAGTGCGTGACGACGATCTTCGGGGGGCGCCCGTTGATCCGCACGCCGGCGCCCTCGAGCTCGGTGACGAGGGCCCGGAGGTTGGTGTGCTCCGGGTCGATCATGAAGAGGATGAGATCCACGGAGCGCACGACCGAGAGCACCTCCCGGCCGCGACCGCGTCCGCGCGCGGCCCCGGGCACGAGGCCGGGCATGTCGAGGATCTGGATCGACGCGCCGCCCCAGCGGAGCATCCCGGGGATGATCGAGACCGTGGTGAAATCGTAGGCGCCGGTCTCGCTCTCCGCCGCGGTCAGCCGATTGAGGAGGGTCGACTTTCCCACCGACGGGTAGCCCACGAGGCCGACCGTCGCGTGGCCGCTCTTCCGGACCCCGTAGCCGACCCCTCCGCCCTTGCCCTTCGCGCGGGTCTCCCGCTCGAGGCGGAGGACCGCGAGCTTCGCCTTGAGCCGCCCGATGTGGCCGCTGGTCGC
>JASHWL010000203.1 GCA_030044105.1 Thermoplasmata archaeon | reverse complement strand
GCGTTCGCGGGTCGGGCGACGTACATCTCGCCGTCGCGCCACGGCGCCGGGACGACCCGCTCGGGCAGCACGTCGACCCAGTCCAGCATCGACGGAAGGATCTGGGTCGGCTGGCCGTCGACCATGAGCGAGAAGCCCTGCGGCCCCGGGTCCGCGATCCGGCGCTCCGCCGCCCGGCGGAGCAGGTGGAGGATCTGCGACGCGCGCGAGGGGTACACCCGCTGGATCTCGGTCTCCACGGGGCGCAGCTGGCGCTTTCGTCCGGTCCACGGCGCGGCCGGCGATCCGACCTCGATCTTGCCCACCTGGGCGAGCCGTTCCAGGATCGGCGCCTCGGCCCGAAACGCATCGGCCGGGGCGTCGTTCGCGAGCACGAGGACCACGGACGGCAGGGCCGAGCGCGGAGCCAGCTTCGCGGCCCGTCGGTACCGATCGAGGGCGGCGACGACCGACGTCCAGCGGTCCCAGGACTTCGCGCGCTCCTCGTCGAGGAGGGCGCGGTCCACGCCCGGCACGGTCTCCTCGAAGACGCTCGCCCGGCGGGGAGCGAGCGCCCCATGGACCGCCTCGGCCGTGTGCGGCGCGACCGGGGCGAGCAGCAGGGTCGATTGGAGCAGCACGTGCGCGAGCGTGCGGAGCGCGGTCCGCTTCGCGGGAGGGCCGCCCGGCAGCGCGAGCCGGGGTCCCACCCACCGCCGATAGATCGCGAGCTCGTTGTCGAGGAACCGGAACAGGCGCCGGTGCGCGAGCGGAGCCGCCCCGCGGTCGTAGTCGGCGAGCGCCTGGATGCGCATCCGCTCGAACCGGGCGAGGAGCGCGCGGTCCTCGGGTTCGAGCTCCCCGACGAACGTGGCGATCGGCTGGGCGTACGTCGCGAGGGCCGTCGGATCGATGCGCGCGACGACCGAGCGGGCGATGGCGGCGAACCGGTCGAGGCGGGCGCGCTCCTGCGCGCAGCGCGCCCGGAACGTCGCGGTGCGCCCCTCGGAGCCCTGCGCCCGGACCAGGGCGGCCCGGACCGCGTCGGCCCCGTGCTCGGCGACGAGAGCGGGGAGATCCTCCTCGGGCGCGGTCGGGAGCAGCGTGAGCCGCACGTCGCCCACGGTCCCGCCCACGCCGCTCATCGCGGCGAGCTGGTGCACGACCGCCGGCGCGCGGCGCCGCTCGTTCACGTACAGCCGGACGGCGTCCGCCGGCGGGAACGGCTCGAGCGCGCCCCACTCGGCGGCCGCGGACTCGAAGCCGGGGAGCAGGCGTCGCTTCACGGGACGCCGTCGCCCGCCGCAGGAGCACCGGTCGCCCGGGGCGTTCGGCGCGTCCAGCCGGTCGCAGGACGAGCACTCGAGCAGGGTCACGGCGAGCGGGTCCTCGCTCTTCAGCGGCTCGCTGACCGGCCAGGGGACGGCCTCGAGCCGTTCGATCGGGCGATCGTGCGGGAGCATGGCGCGGTACAGCGCGAGCGTGGCCGGGGGCAGGCGCGACGGCTCGAGGCACCAGGCCCGACCCGGCGCCCAGATGACCGCCGATCCGCAGCGCGCGCAGTGCGGCACGCCCCGCCGGACGCGCAACCGGGCGAACACCGCGCCGCCCTCGGAGAGATCGCGCTCGACGAAGTCGTCGCCGCTGTCGAGCTCGAGCCCGGCGTACTTGTGGACGAGCATGATGTCGAAGCGGCCCTTGGGCGTGACCAGCGGCCAGCCCGGCACGCCGAGGCGCTCGGCGATCACGGCGTCGTTGCCGCCGTGGCCCGGGACCAGCGGGACGATCCCGGTCCCGGTGTCCGTGACCTCGGTCGCCGCGAGCAGGGTGCCCGCGGGGGGTTCCAGGCCGCCGCCGAGCGGAAACTCGTGCCGGAGCGGGTGGACGTACACGGTGCCCTCCCAGTGCTTGCCGGGGTGCTCCTCCAGCACCTCGATCTGGGCCCCGTGGAGCCAGCGGCGGATCCGGTCGAGGGAGGAACGGGACGTGAAGATCAGCTCCTCGTCGCCCTCGCGCCGGTAGCGCGCGACCACGTACGGCAGATCGGGGTGGACCAGCAGCGCGCTCGTCCCGAGCAGCCGCCAGGCGGAGTCGGTCCAGACCAGGGCGGAGACGGTCCGGTCGCCCAGGGGGAAGGGGAAGCGGACCAGGAGGGTCGCGCCGCTCTCCTCCTGGTAGACGATCCGCTCCGGATCGCGCGCGACCGCGCACGCCGGGCAGATCCGCAGGGCGACGTCGCGGACCGCGATCACGCCCGCATGAGCGAGCCGGCCCACGACCGACTGCACCGCGGCCGGTCGCGGCTGCGAGGTGAACGGGTGGCCGTCCTCGCCGCCCACCCACACGCCGAGCGAGAGGAGGAGGGGCTCGAGCCGGCTCTCCGGGTTCGCGGGTCCGCCGTCCTCGCGCCGGAGCGCGCCGGTGGCCCGCCGCCCGCTGAGGGCGATCGCACGCGCGTCTACGTCGGCGGCGACGGCGCGCTGGACGACCAGCATGC
Organism: Thermoplasmata archaeon; assembly: GCA_030044105.1. GTDB lineage: Archaea > Thermoplasmatota > Thermoplasmata > Lutacidiplasmatales > UBA184 > Lutacidiplasma. The sequence goes on along the minus strand of JASHWL010000203.1, from coordinate 2,283 downwards.
CCGACTCCTGCGCGGCGAACGACCCCTCGAACCCGTGGACGACCGGCCCCTCGGGGGGACCGAGCACGCCGCCGCGCGGCGGCAGCCGTTCCCGCTGCCAGAGCGCCCGCGCGGCGAGCTCGCTCGCCTTCGGATCGGGACGCGGCTCGGACGGAACGGCCATGAGGTTGGGTCGAGAGCGAAAGAGAGAGGGGGCCGGTCTCGAATAAAGGCTCGGAGCGCGCGGCAGCGTATTTCGGGAGCGCGCGGCCCCCAACGTTATGCCCCCGGGCCGCTCCCGAGACCCCCGAGGAGTCTCGATGGCCTGGACCCAGCAGGAGGTTCGCGAGCTCAAGGAGGGCCGCTACATGATCATCGACGAGGAGCCGTGCCGGATCCTCAGCATCCAGATGTCCAAACCGGGGAAGCACGGCGAGGCGAAGGCCCGCATCGACGCGGTCGGACTGTTCGACGAGCGCAAGCGGAGCGTCGTCTTCCCGGTGACGCACAAGGTGCAGGTGCCGCTGATCGGCAAGCGGCAGGCCCAGGTCGTCTCGCTCAGCGGCTCCGAGGCCCAGCTCATGGACCTCGAGACCTACGCGATGTTCGCGATGCCCGTGGACGACGAGCTGAAGGCGCAGCTCGCCCCGGGCGCCGAGGTCCAGTACATCGACGCGATGGGCAAGCGCCGCATCACGAAGGCGTGAGGCGCGCCCCGCGGCCCGGCCGGCCCGCGCCGCCGGGCGCGCGCCGCGTGTGATTTATAAGGAGGCCCGGGCATGAATCGAGTGCCCCGGGTAACGGACCGCCGTTCTACCGTTCGGGGGGTCTAGGGGGGAGGCGCACGTCGGGTCCCGGAGGGGTCGGCTCGCTGCCGTCGTCCCGGCTCGCCCGGATCCTCCAGGAGAAGGCCGAGACGCTCAAGAAGCGGCGTCAGGCCGGCGAGACGCTCCTCAAGGAGGCCGAGGACCAGGTCAAGCTGCTCGAGGACCTCGGGATCGCCCCGTTCGAGGCGTCGGAGCGGCTCCAGCAGCTCCGCGAGCTCGTCCGCCGCTCCGACTGGGACGGCGTGGAGATCCAGGCGAAGGCCCTGGCGGAGTACCTCGCGAAGACGGTCCCCGCCTCGATCGAGAGCCGCCGCCGGCGGACGGCCGAGACCGCCCAGAGCCTCGCCGGGGTCGGCATCCAGATCGCCGAGCCGCTGCGGGTCGAGCTGGACGCCCTCGCCACGCCACCCGCCGACGCCCCCTGGGCGACGACGGTCGGGCGGCTCAAGCGCGTGGAGGACGGGCTCGCGTCGGCGCAGCAGTCGTTCATCGCGCAGGAGCGCTCGCAGGCCCTCGCGGTCGCCACGTGGGCGGACCTCAATTCCGCCCGCCGCGCCGAGGTCTCCGGTCAGATCGAGGTCGCGGTCGAGCCCGCCTCCGACGGTCGGGTCGTCGAGGCGGTCGATGGCATCCGCCGGCTGCTGCGCACGGGTCTGCCCGAGGCGTCCCGCCGGCGGGAGCAGTCGCGGGACGCCGCGCGCCGCCTCGCCACGGCGGCCGCGGAGTTCGGGGCCGGCACGGCCCGGCTCGAGGCGGCGCTCCGGGGCGACCAAGAGGCGCCCCCCGAGCGGTGGCCCGAGACGGTCGGCACGATCGACGCCGCGATCGTCGAGACCGGCGAGGCGCTCCGGGAGCGCGGCCGCCAGAACCTCGACGCGCTCCGCACCTCCCTCACCACGACGCGCGAGTACGGCGTCGACCCGACGACCGCGCTGCGCGCCGTCGAGGAGGCGTCGGCCGCCGTGGGCGATGCCCCGCCCCTCGAGATCGGCACGCTGCTGGGCGAGGCCCGGCGCGTCGCGGAGGAACCGATCGTCACGGTCGTCGCGGGCCTCCTCGACGAGGTCCGCCCGAGGATCGCCGAGGCCCGCCGGCTCGGGCGCGATCCCAGCGACGTCTTCGCCGCGATGAACCGCGCGCGGGAGGCGCTCCGCCTGAAGATCTACTCCGAGGCGCTCGCCGCGAGCCAGGAGGCCGTCGAGCGGGTCGCCCGCCTCACCGAGGACCTCGAGGACGCGCGCGAGGAGTTCGCCGCGGTCGAGGAGATGTTCCAGCGCCTGCGGCGGGTCGGGTTCTCGACCGACCCCTTCGACCCGGCGATCCAGCGGATCCGCGGCCACCTCGACCGGGCCGAGGCCGGTCCGGCGGTGCAGCTGATGCGCGAGACGCTGCTCGGAGTCGGCCGGGACGCGCTCAAGTTCTTCCTCCAGCGCTGGACCGCGCTCGACGGGGTCCGGACCTACGCCCGCGACCGGGG
>JASHWL010000031.1 GCA_030044105.1 Thermoplasmata archaeon | reverse complement strand
GCGCGTCCTTCCCGGCGGCGTACTGCTGGAGGTAGCGGGAGGCGAGGAGGCCGTAGACGCCCGCGAAGGTGAGGCCGGCCGAGCGCTCCCACTCCGTGTCGCCCGAGACCCCGAGCCAGTAGCGCCGCCGCGCGCTCGGGACGTCCGTCATCTTCTCGAGGCCGGCGACGAGCACGAGATCCCGCTCGCCGGACTCGATCGCCCGGACGGCCGCCCGCAACGCGAAACCGCCCGAGGCGCAGGCGTTCTCGACCCGGGTCGTCGGAACGCCCTCGAGACCGGCCTCCTCCGCGAGCACGGCCGAGGAGTTGCCGATCTGCCAGCCGCCGAAGCCGAGCGTCGCCAGATACGCCTCCCCGACGGCCGAGCGGTCGGCCCCGCGGTCGACGCTGGCGAACGCCGCATCGGACGCGGCGCGCAGGAGCGCGCGGGGACCTTCCTCGAGCACGCCGAAGCGCGTGTGGCCCGCCCCGACGATCGCCGCCCGATGCCCCACGTCGTTCGCCTCGCGAACTGTCATATCGCCCGAGCCGTGTTGGGCAGATAAGGCCGGGGACGCCGTGGTGGAAGAGGCTCCGATCGTGGTGGGGGTCTCGGGCGCGAGCGGCGCGCCGATCGCCGTCCGGGTGCTGGAGGCCCTCCGGGAGGCCGGGATCCCGGTGGCGCTCGTCGTGTCCCGCGGCGGGCGGGCGGTGCTCCGGGAGGAGGCGGGGATCGAAGCCGAGGCGCTCCGCGGCCTGGCCCGGGACCTGTACGGGGACGAGGACCTCGCCGCGCCGATCGCGAGCGGCTCCCGCGCGACGCGCGGCATGGCCATCGTCCCGTGCTCCTCCAACACGGCCGCCCGGGTCGCGCTGGGCCTCGGGGACACCTTGCTGACGCGCGCCGCCCAGGTCCATCTGAAGGAGCGACGGCGCCTGGTGGTCGTCCCACGCGAGACGCCGCTGCCGACCACCCTGCTCCGCCACCTGACCGCGCTGAGCGAGCTCGGGGTCGTCGTCCTCGACGCGGCCCCTCCGTACTACCTCCACCCGAAGACGATCCAGGACCAGACGGACTACCTCGCCGGGAAGGTGCTCGACCACCTCGGCGTGCCGCATCGCCTCTACCGCGGGTGGAAGGAGGACGGGCCGTGAACCGCCGGCGGGACCTCTCCCGCTTCTTCCCGGCCCCGCTGGTCGGCGTCGTGCTGCTGCTCGGGCTCCTGATCGTCTTCACGCCGTTCCTCACCTCGTACGGGCAGCCGAGCGCCGGGAGCATCTTCTCCCAGGCCGAGCTCATCGTGGACGCGCTGCCCGGGAACTCGACCCTGCACTTCTACGTCCGGGGCCTCGGGACGACCGCGCGCTACGAGTCGATCTCGATCGGCTTCGCCCTCGGGTTCCCCTGGACCGGCGGCTGGCCGAGCGGCAACCTCAGCTGGGGGAACTGGACCAACGCCTCGAACGTCCTCGCGGTCACCGCCTCGACGGAGCATCTGCCCGTGGCCGTCAACGTCTCCGCCCTCTACGTCGCGTCGGGGGCAAGCGCTCTCTACTCCGGCCTGTTCGCGCTCAACGTGACCTCGGGGTCGTCGGGTCCGGTCCTCTCGGTCGCCTCCAACACGCCCGGGATCGGGAGCTTCTCGACCCCGGTCGCGGACCTCCCGCTCCCGATCACGCTCGCGCTCGTGCGCACGGGGCCGGTCCCATGAAGCCGTCGACCTGGGTCCTGGTGTTCTGGTCGGTCCTCATCGTCGTGCTGCTGCTGGTCGAGGTCGCGGAGATCTCGCACCTGTTCACCCTCCCGCTCCAGAGCTGGATCGGCGACCCGCTGGCGTTCGTCTTCGCTCTCGTGTTCACCACGGTGTTCGCGCTCATCGGGGCGGTCTTCGTCGGGGTCTTCGTCTCCGCCCGCCTCCTGCGCGGCTCGGGGTTCACGCCGTTCGAGGAGGAGATGCTCCGCATGCGGGTCGACCTCCGGGAGCTCAAGAGCTCGGTCGACGAGCTCAAGGCGTCCGTCCCCCGCTCCGCCGCCCCGCCGGACGACCCGCCCCGGGGGAGCGCGCCGTGAGGATCCCCGTCGTGGACAACGGCGGTCAGTGGACCCACCGCGAGTGGCGGGTCCTCCGGGACCTCGGGGCCGAGAGCGAGATCGTCCCGAACACCACGCCCCTCGCGGCGATGCGGGCCGACGGCGTCGTGCTGTCCGGCGGCGCGCTCAGCCTGGAGGGGACCGACCTCCCGCTCGGCTCGGTGGGGCGCTGGATCGACCAGGCCGAGGTCCCGGTGCTCGCGATCTGCCTCGGCCACGAGTTCCTCGCGCGCCACTTCGGCGGGGCGCTCGGCCGCGTCACGCCCGAGTTCGGCTCGGTCGACCTGGTGGTCGATCGACCGGACCACCCGATGTTCGCGGGATCGCCGGCCCGCTTCCGGGTCTGGGGGAGCCACAACGACTCCGTGACCCGGGCGCCCGAGGGCTGGACCGTCCTCGCCCACTCGGCGGGCTGCCCGGTCGAGGCGATGGCGCACGACGCCCGCCCGATCTGGGGGGTCCAGTTCCACCCCGAGGTCGAGCACACCGAGGGAGGCCGGGAGATCTTCCGGCGGTTCCTCGACCTCTGCCGGCGCTAGCCTCGGCGGGGCGCCGGAATATGTACGCCCCGTCGCTCGGTGCGTAGGGAACCTCCATGCCACGGCTCCGGAAGGGCTCCGGCGTACGGGAGCACGACCTCATCGCCCGGGCGAAGGCGCTCCGGGAGAGCGTCGACCCGCTCCTGCCGCGCCGGACCCGGGACTGCCCACCCGAGCGCTTCGACCGCCTGAAGGCGGAGCTCGAGGAGGTCCGGGAGGAGCGCGACGACGACCGTCGCCTCGACCGGCGGACCCGCTGGGGCGACCCGATCGCCCGGTCGTACGCGGGACTGCTCAAGTTCTACCTGGACCCGAAGGACCTCACGGTCGCGACCCTCCCGCTGCCCGACGGGGACGCCTCCTACGCCACGCTCGCCCGCTCGAGCCGGGAGGCCGAGATCGCGGTCCAGCAGTCGGACGAACCCGCCCGGCTGCTGCTCGGCTACGTCGACTGGGCGCGGAAGGGCTTCCACTTCTTCGCGACCCGGCGCACCCTCTGGTGCACGGGCCGCGACCCCACGCCCCCGGACGAGTTCCGGTCGGAACGGATCGCCGACCTCCCCTACCGCCTGATGGAGGAACCGGCCCAGCACCGCTTCCTCTGCGCGCACCTGAAGGACAACGAGCCCCGCCCGTATCTCGGGGTCGGCTGGCCCGACGGGCGGACGGTCTTCCGGGTCTGCCGCCGCTGCGCGAAGACCGAGCGCCACCTCCTGAGCAGCCTCTCCGACGGGGCGGCCGTGCCGGACCCCACGGGGGAGTTCCCGGTCACCGCCGAGTGGAACGTCCGGTGCCAGGGGGGTCCGGAGTGCGTCCACGCCCACCTCCCCGAGCTCCCGCGCGGCGTCCGGCACAGCTACGAGCTCGGCCGGCTCTCGGACGCCGGGCTGCTCGACGCCTACGCCGACGAGCTCAAGCCGCGGATCCAAGGGACGCGGCGCCCGACGTTCGTCGCCGGCGGGGTCTGCCACGGGAGCGCGCTCGACGCGTTCGTAGAGTCCCTGCAGGGCACGCCGCTCGAGCGCCGCGCGGTGAAGGCGGCCCTCGAGGGCATGGCGGGCTACTTCGAGGTCGACGAGGCGGTGGCGAGCCGCGCGCTCGAGCGCCTCTGGCCCGACCACGCCGAGGAGATCGTGCGGACGATCGTCGACGACCCGGCCGAGGCCCGCCGCTGGATCGAGGAGGCCCGGGGCGCCCCGGGGCGGGTGGCCGAGATCCTGAAGCGCGCCCAGCGGCGCAGCGAGGAGCGGCAGGTCCTCGGCGAGCTGCCCAGCTATCGGGACCTCGCCCGCGAGGCCGCCTGGGTCGATCGGGTCGCGCGGGAGTACCGGACGCACGGCGAGGCCGCGGCCGAGCGGGCGATCGTCCAGTCGCTCCCGGGCGAGGGGAAGGAGCGGGGGCTCGCGTTCGGCCTCCTGAGCGCCCTCGGACGGGCGAACGCGCACGCCTGGCAGTTCTCGAAGACCGAGCAGGAGTTCGGCAGCGCCCTCGCCGACCGCGCCCGCTCGGTCCTGGCGGCACCCGCCGATCGGTACCACGAGGCGCTCGACGCGCTGCTCCAGTCGGCCGGGGTGGCCAGCTGGGGCGTTCGCGTGACCTGAGCGTCGGGGCGCGGGGGCCCGCGCGGTATTGGGATACGCGCGGCACGCAGAAATAGGAGAACGGTTCCTGTTTTGAGCATCCGGTCCCAGGTCTTCGGGAGGCCAACGGGAGCGGATCGCTCGAATGGCCGCGACAGGCGCAGCCTCGTCATCCGCCGTCGTGGTGGCCGGCGACGAGGAGACGCGCGTCCTCCTCCGCGGGCTGCTGCGACTCCACCACTTCCGGGTCGACGGGGAGGCGGAGGGGGCCACCCAGGGGCTCGAGCTCGTGCGGGAGCACCGGCCCAACCTCCTGGTCGCCGACGTGAACCTCGCCGAGGGCAGCTCCGCCCAGCTGGTCGCCGAGGGCCGCCGGGCGGCGCCCGGGATGCGCGTCATCCTGGTCGCGCCGGCCTCGCGCCCTCCGAACCCGCCCGCGGACCCGGGTCAGCGCCCGGACGTGGTGCTGCTGCGCCCGTTCCGCATCCGCCAGTTCGCCGAGGCGCTGCTCGCGCCCTCCCCGCCGGCGTCCGGCGGGGGATCGACGACCGCCCCGCACGCCCCCTAGCGTCGACTACGGCGTCCGGGGCCAGCGGAACCGGCGGATCGCCTCCGCCTCCTCGAAATGGAGCTCGGGCGCGGGCACGACGATCGTGTGGAGCGGGGGACCGAAGTCGAGCTCGGCGAGGCGCTCGACCGGCCCGAACCATCCCGCCGCGTCGTCGCGCCCCACGCGCGCCGCGACCGCGACCGGGGCGTCCCGCGGGAGCCAGCGCCCCTCCCGGTCGCGGGCCCGCATCGCGCGGAGGGCCTCGCCGGCGGTGAGGAAGCGGCCCTCCGCGGGCCGGAGGTCGAGCAGGACCACCGTGTGGAGCCCGCGCGCCCGGTTCCCCTCCATCTGCTCCAGCGGGGAGGTCGGCTCGAAGCCCTCCGCCGGGAGCGGCCAGGAGACCGTCCGGCCGCACCGGTAGTGCATGAGACCGAGGTAGCCCACGGCGGCCGTGAGGATGCTCGCCGCCGGCTCGTACCGCCACGTGTGCCCGGCGCGTTCCGCGGCGATCCGGAGCTGGACGTGGGTCGTCGCCGCGAACGGGTCGCCGACCACCAGCAGCGCCACCCGCTCGTACCGCCCGAGCGCCTCGACGATCGGCCCCTCGGACTCGAGGAGGGACCGGTCGAGCCGGCGCACCGGCCGCCCGAGCTCCCGGGCCAGGCGGTCGAGCGTCCCGGCGGGCGCCACCGCCGTGTACTCCTCGGCGAACACCTCGTCCGCGCGCTCGAGCGCCTCCCGGGCGCGCGCGGAGAGCCCGCGCTCGTCCCCGAGCCCGAGCCCGACGAACCACAGCTCGCCCATGCCGGGCCCTCTCAGGAGCGCAGGGCGAGCACGGGGCAGGGCGCCGCGCGGAACAGCTCCTCGATGAAGCGCCGGGTGAGCAGGACGCCGCCCTCGAGGTCCCCCTCCTCGCCGACCAGCAGGAGGCCGAACCGCTCCCGCTGGGCCGCCTGCAGGATGGTCGCGGAGAGCCGTCCCCGCCGGACCGCCCGGCTCACGAGGATCCGCTTGTGGGTCACGTCGATCCCGCGGGCCGTGGTCTCGGAGCGGACCTCGGGCCCGCCCGCGCCCGCCTCGGCCGGCTCGAGCGTGATCGTCGTGATCGGCGCCCCGTCGTGGCGGAGCGCCACCTCCTCGGCGAGCTGCATCACCTTCGGCAGCGGCGTGGAGTGGAACGACGGGATCACGATCCGGGGGATCTCGCTCGCCGCGAGCGCGAGGCGGTTCACGATGAGGACGTCGGCGTGCGCGTGGTGGAGGATCCCGCTCGCGGTGTGCCCGACGAACGGGTTGCGGCTGCGCTTGTCGCCGCGCAGCGTCATCAGGATCGCCTCGACCCCGTGGCTCTCCGCGCTGTCGAGGATCTCTCCCGGGACGTCCGTCGAGGCCCGGACCTCGGGGTCGACGCGGACGTCGAGGGCCGCTCCGGCCTCGTGCGCCGGCACGACCAGGTCGACCGACGCGCGCCACTCGCGCGTGACCTCGGGCAGCGTGGTCGCCGGGATCACGTGGAGCACGCGGACCTCGCCGTCGGGCTCGAGGAGCGTGGCCGCGAAGCGCACCAGCGGCTCGACCTCGGGCGGCGTGCGCACGGGAACGAGGATCGTCCGGTACACCGGCTCACCGCCCGAGGTGCGGCAGGAGGTCGAGGTCGAGCTGCAGGACGTCCACGTACGGGACCCCGACGTACGGCACCGGCGGGTTCGTGATGTGCGCGTTGACGAAGTCGGTCAGCCACGCGATCGTGAGGTTCGTGTTCTCGGAGACCCGCATCACCTGCACGAGCACCGCCTCCGGCGTGAGATCGGGATCGATGTCCGAGGAGGATGGGGCGACGAGCCAGAACGGCAGCGTGGCGTTCACCGTATACGTGCCATACTTTTCCATGTAGGCAATGGTTTCGTTGAGCAGCGCGCCGAGCGCCGGGTCCGAGGGCCCCGGCGGCGTGTCCGCGCCCAGCGTGGTGTTGTAGTCGGTCAGCGACGGGCGCTCCCAGAACAGGTACGGCGTGTCGGTGTTCTGGGCGACCAGCGCCGAGCCCGCGACGGTGCCGTTCGGGTAGTAGACCAGCGAGCCGTTCGCCGCGTACGGGTCGATGAGCTGCGCCACGGCCGTGACGAACAGCGGGTAGACGAAGGCCGTGACGAGCAGGGTGAGCGCGATGAGCGCCAGCGCCGCCCGGGCGTGGCCGCCCGCGGAGTGGGCCGGCGGTCGGCGGGCGACGGGGGACGTCGGCGGCCGGGGCGGGGGGCCGGCGGCCCCGCTCGCGGGCGCGCTCACAGCCCTCCGAGCGGCAGGAAGTGCCCGACCGCCGCGCCGATCGCGGCCACCCACGGCTGCGCGTCGAGCCACGCGAGGAACAGGTAGCAGAGCTTGATCCCGACGAACGCGCTCACGAGACCTCCGAACCCGTAGTAGAGGAGGTTGCGGCGGAGGAGGTCGATCGCCGGGCGGGGTCGGAACGGCACGCCGGCGAGCGCGAGCGGGATCAGCAGCGGGATGATCAGCGCGTTGAACATCAGCGCGGCGAGCACGGCCTGGTCGGGGTTCGAGAGCCCCAGGACGTTCAGGGCCGCGACCCCGGGGAGCGCGGCCGCGCCGGCGGCGACGAAGATCGCGGGGATGATGGCGAAGTACTTCGCGACGTCGTTGGTGATCGTGAAGGTCGTCAGGGCGCCCCGCGTGATCAGGAGCTGCTTGCCGATCGAGACTATCTCGATGAGCTTGGTCGGATCGTTGTCCAGGTCGACCATGTTGCCCGCCTCCTTCGCGGCGCTCGTGCCGCTGTTCATGGCGAGCCCGACGTCCGCGCGGGCGAGCGCGGGCGCGTCGTTCGTCCCGTCCCCGCTCATCGCGATCATGCGACCCTCGGCCTTCTCGCGCTCGATGAGCTGCAGCTTGGTCTCGGGCTTCGCCTCGGCGACGAACTCGTCGACGCCGCTCTCCTGGGCGATCGCGGCCGCGGTGAGCTTGTTGTCCCCGGTGCACATGATCGTGCGGATCCCCATCGTGTGCAGCTCGTGGATCCGGTCGCGGATGCCCGGCTTCACGACGTCCTTCAGGATGACGAGCCCGACCGCCCGCTTCTGGGCCGACACCGCGAGCGGCGTCATCCCCTGACGTGCGGCGTCCGCGGCGGCCCGGCGGACCTCGGCGGGCAGGTTCGTGCCGTTCGCCTCCATCGCCAGCAGCGACCCCTTGAAGAACTCCGTGCCGTCCTGCAGCACGATCCCGCTCATCCGGCGCTCCGGGGTGAACGGGAGCACCTTGAACGACCCCGGCTCGAGCCGGCGGATCGGCGTCGAACGGCGGCCCGCGAGCCGCACGATCGACTTCCCCTCGGGCGTCTCGTCCAGGCTCGACGAGAGCATCGCGGCCTCGACCAGGGTGTCCATCGGGACGTCGGGCGCCGCGATGAACTGCACCGCGAGGCGGTTCCCGACCGTGATCGTGCCGGTCTTGTCGAGGATCATCGTGTCGAGGTCGCCGCCGGCCTCGACGGCCTTGCCGCTCTTCGCGATCACGTTCGCGCGGGCGACGCGGTTGATCCCCGAGATCCCGATCGCCGGCAGGAGGCCGCCGATCGTGGTCGGCATGAGGCAGATGAAGAGGGCGATGATCGTCGCGAGGTCGACCGCGATGATGTCCGTGAAGTTCGCGATGTAGACGAACGTCACCACGACCGTGAACAGGGCGATGGTGATCGCGGCGAGGAGCACGCTCAGCGCGAGCTCGTTCGGCGTCGGCTCGCGGGCCTGGCCCTCGACCAGGCGGATCAACCGGTCGAGGAACGACTCCCCGCGGACCGCGCTCACGCGAATGCGGACGTTGCCCTGGACGACGACCGAGCCGCCGAGGACGCTGGTCTTGTCGCCGCCGCTCTCCCGCATCACGGCGGCGGACTCCCCCGTCATCATCGACTCGTCGATCAGCGCCGCGCCCTGGATCACGTCGCCGTCGATCGGGACCGGCTCCCCGGGCTGGACCGCGACCGTGTCGCCGATGTGGAGCACGTCCGCCGGCACCCAGCGCGTCGTCCCGTCGGGCAGGACCTGCCGGGCCCGGATCCCGCTGCGGATCTCCCGGAGGCTGTCGGCCTGCGCCTTCCCCTGCGCCTCCGCGATCGCTTCGGAGACGTGGGCGAACCAGAGGGTCAGGAACAAGAGGACGGTGACCGCGAGGTAGTAGCTCGGATTGTAGAACCGCGCGATGTCCGGGAACACGCCGGGGAACAGCGTGAGGACGAGGACGAACCACATCATCACGTAGACGACGAACATCATCGGGTTCCGGAACTCGCGCCGGGGATCGAACAGCTTGAACGACTGCACGAGCACGCGGCGCGCCGACGTGTGCGGGACCTTCCGCACCGACACCTTCGCGCCCGGTTCCGCCATGGCCCCTCAGAGGATCTGGGCCAGCGGCCCGAGGGCCATCACCGGCAGGAAGAGCAGGGCGGAGATGATGATCAGGATCATCGTGAGGTAGATCGTGAACGTCCAGCTGGCGGTCTTGAGCGTCCCCGGACCCGGCGGCAGGATCTCCTGCTCGGAGAAGATCCCCCCGACCTGCAGCATCGCCCAGAACGGGACGAACCGGCCGGCGAGCATCACCAGCGCGCCGGTGACGTTCCAGAACGGGGTCGTGTCGTTGAACGCGGCGGACGAGAGCGCGCTCCCGTTGTTGGCCGCTTCGCTCGTCAGCTCGTAGAGCACCGAGGTGAAGTTGTGGGCCGAGGCCCCGACGGTCCCGCCGGCGATTCCGGGCGCTCCGATGAGCACGCCGACGGAGAAGGGGATCAGGATGATCGCCGGATGGACGAGCAGCGCGAGCCCGGCCCACTTCACGTGGACGGTCTGGATCTTCTTGCCCAGGTACTCCGGCGTGCGGCCGACCATGAGCCCGCCGACGAAGATCGCGAGGACCGCGAACAGCAGCAGGGTGCCGAACCCGCAGCCGACCCCGCCGGGGGTGCTCTGCGTGAACATCCCGAACAGGAGCACGAGCTGGCCCACGGGGGAGACCGAGCCGATCGAGAGATTGTTCGCGCCGACGTTCCCGTAGACGCTCGCCACCTGGAACAGCGACGCCTCGGGCAGGCTGAACCGCGTCTCCTCCCCCACCGGATATCCGTTCGTCGAGAGGCCGAGGTTGGGGATCGAGACGAGGGCGGGGTTGGTCGCCGCCTGGTAGGCGATGAACAGTCCGAGCGCGATGACGAAGATGATCAGGATCGTGCCCATGAACGGCCACGCCTCCTGGCGCTTCCGGATGACCTGGGCGAACGCGAACGGCGTGGAGAACGGGATCAGCATCATCACGCCGGTCATGAACAGGTTCGAGGCGGCCGTCGGATTCGCCAGCGGCGAGGCGGCGTTGGCGGAGAACCACCCGCCGCCGTTCGAACCGAGCAGCGAGATCGATTGGAACGAGGCGACCGGGCCGAGGTAGATGGTCTGCGTCCCCCCGTTGAGCGTCGTGACGTCGATGTAGTTGCGCAGCGTCTCGGGCACTCCGAACAGCACGAAGATGATCGCGAAGACCGTCGCGAGCGGGATGAGCACCCGGGTCATGGTCCGCGTGAAATCGACGTAGAAGTTGCCCAGGGTCCCGTCGCGGCGGACGAAGCCGCGGACCATCGCGACGAACACCGTGAGCCCGCTCGCGGTCGAGGTGAACAGGGCGAGCCCCCAGGCGATCAGCTCCGAGCCCATGCTCACCTGGGACTCGTTGGTGAAGTGGGTGAAGTCGGTGTTCGTGGTGAAGCTCACCGCCGAGTGGAACGCGAGGTCCCACGACATGTTCGGGGCGCCGGTGGCGTCGAGCGGGAGCCCGGCCTGGAAGAAGAAATAGAGGAACAGGAAGGCGAAGACCGCGCCGTTGAACAGCAGCAGCGCGAGCATGTACTCGCGCGCGCGCATCTGCCGGCGCGGCGAGGTGCCGAGCACGCGGTAGACCGCCCGCTCGATCGGGTTCAGAATCGTGTCCCCGAACAGGGGACGGTCCATGTAGACCCGCCCGAGGTACGACCCGAACCAGGGAGCGATCGCGAGGATCAGGGCGATGACAACGATGACGTCCCAGAGCGACCCGAGCGCGAACGTCATCGAACCGCCGAGCTCGACGCGCTCAGAACCGCTCCGGATGCGCCATGACGAAGATCAGGTAGACCGTCAGCGCGATCGCCACCGCGCTGAGGGAAACAAGACCCGGGTTCTGAGCCAGCCAAGTCGCGAGGCCCATTCTCTCGGGGGCGTTCGACTCGATGGGCGTTATTTAGACCCGCCGACGAACACGCACGGTCTAGCACGACGCATGCAAGGTTATAGGGGGGTGTGGTCGCCCCCCGGTGTTTCCTCCCCGGGCGGGGCGGCCGCGGTCTCCGAGGAGGGCCGCCCCCGCTTCCGGGCCTCCGCCGAGAGCCGTCGCACGATGCGCCGCATCGACTTCTCGCGCCGTTCCTCGGCGACCTGGTAGCGGACGTCGCGGGTCGCGCGGGTCAGGAGCAGGACCACCCGGCCGAGCGAGGTCCGGCCGGTCCGGCCGCGGCGCTGGATCGCCCGGATCTCGCTGGGAACGGACTCGAAGAAGACCACGAGGTCGACGTCGGGGACGTCGAGGCCCTCCTCGGCGACGCTGCTCGCCACCAGCACCGGGAACTGTCCCGCGCGGAACGCGTCCAGGACCCGGGCCTGCTCCTTCTGCGACATCCCTGGGTCGTCGGCGTCCCGCGTCGCCTGGCCGACGAACCGGCCGACGGTCCATCCTTCGGCCTCGAGCAACGACTGGATCCCCTGGATCGTGTCCCGATACTGCGCGAACACGAGGATCCTCGGCGGGTGCCCGGTGGTCCGGCCGAGGGTCTCGCGCACGAGGTCGACCAAGGCGTCCAGCTTGGGATGCGACGGCCGCTCGCCCGCCGCGAGGAACGCCTCGGCGTCCGCGCGGGCCCGGGCGACCTCGGGCAGCTTGAGGAAGGCGAGGTCGCCGCGGGCCGGCTTCTCCTTGCGCGCCACGCGGTCGAGATACTGGAGGAATGGGGCCACGCCCTGGGTCTCGAGGCGCTCCTGCGCGTGGTGGAGGTGCAGGAGCACCAGCTGGTGGAAGAGCGGGCCGAAGCGTCGCACCATCGGGCCCGGGCGGGCGAAGATCTCGCCGCGGAGCGCGATCAGGTCCTTGACCGAGAGCGAGCGGATCGGCTTCGTCCGGAGGTACCCCATCTTCTGGAGCTTGCGGGCCTCGCCGAAGGCGGCGTCCGAGAGCGCCGTCTGAATGCGGGCCACCTCGGGCGGGAGATCCACCCAGCGCTCCTCGATCCGGACCGGTTGCACGTACTCGA
>JASHWL010000202.1 GCA_030044105.1 Thermoplasmata archaeon | reverse complement strand
GGCGCCGGGCGATGAAGTACGACGAGCTCTTCGCGCTGCTCCGCCGGCGCGGCTTCCTCTGGCCGACCGCCGAGATCTACGGCGGGGCCCAGGGGCTCTACGACTACGGTCCGCTCGGCGCGCTCCTGAAGCGACGGGTCGAGGCGGCCTGGAACGCCTGGTTCCCGGGCCTCTCGCGCGACTACCACGTGATCGATCCGGCGGAGATCCTGCCCGAGGCGGTCGTCCGGGCGTCCGGGCACCTCGAGAACTTCACCGACCCCGAGATCACCTGCGAGAACTGCCACGCCGCCTTCCGGGCGGACACGATCCTCGAGAAGGTCCGGCCCGAGGGCGTCGACGGGTTGACGCCCGCCCAGATCGGGGAGGTCGTCACCGCGCGGGGGCTGCGGTGCCCGAACTGCGGGTCGACCGCGCTCAGCGTCCCGCGGGCGTTCAACATGATGTTCGGCTTCGAGTTCGGCGTCACCGGTCGGGAGCGCGCGTACCTGCGACCCGAGACCGCCCAGAGCAGCTACCTCGCGTTCCCCCGCATGTGGGACGTCGGGCGGCGCGCGCTGCCGCTCGGGATCGCGGTCGTCGGGAAGGCGTACCGGAACGAGATCGCGCCCCGCCAGGTCCTGTTCCGGATGCGGGCGTTCACGCAGGCCGAGCTCCAGATCTTCTTCGACCCGGCCCGCTTCGAGCTCCCGTTCGACGCCGTCCGGGACGAGCGGCTCCCGCTCCTCCGGGTCCCGCGCCGGGAGGCGGGCGAGGAGTCCCCGGAGTGGCTCCCCGCGGGCGAGCTCGTCGCGAGCGGGGGCCTCCCCGAGTTCTACGTCTACCACCTCGTGCACTCGTACCGGTTCTTCCGCGACGTGCTCCGCTACCCGGCCGAGCGGATCCGGCTGCTCGAGAAGTCCGACCGGGAGCGGGCGTTCTACAACCGCATCCAGTTCGACGTGGAGGTGTTCCTCGAGAGCCTGAGCGGCTACAAGGAGCTCGGGGCGGTCCACTACCGGGGCGACTACGACCTCTCGCGCCACGGGGACGGATCCGGCAAGGACCTCTCGGTCACGCTCCCGGGCGGCGCGAAGCTCCTCCCGCACGTGCTCGAGCTGACGTTCGGGGTCGACCGGAACGTCTGGGCGCTCGCGGACGTGCACCTCGGCCGGGACGGGGACCGCACGGTGTTCCGGCTCCCGCCGTACCTCGCGCCCGTCGCGGCCGGCGTCTTCCCCCTCATGGAGAAGGAGCACCGCGACTTCGCGCTCTCGCTCGCCGACGACCTCGCGGCCGCGGGCGTGGAGGCGCGCTACGACGAGGCGGGCGCGATCGGGCGCCGGTACGCCCGCATGGACGAGGCGGGTGCCCCGTTCTGCGTCACGGTCGACGGCCGGACCCTGGCCCCGGGGCCCGAGGCGGGCACCGTGACCCTCCGGGACCGCGACTCGAAGGCGCAGGAGCGCGTGCCGGCCCCGGAGCTCGCCGCACGGCTCCGGGCGAGCCTCGAGCCCCCGCATCCCCGACGGACCGGGGGCTGAGACCTTCGACCGAATAACGGATATATCCCGCCCCCCCGTAATCGCCTCTCGATGGCGACGGGCGGCGGCACCCCGCCGAGTACGGGGGGGACGACCCCCCTCATGCACCGCCAGTCCCGCTGGCTGGGCCAGCAGTACGCCGACATCACCAAGCTGAGGGAGATGGCCGCCCGGCACGACCGCGCCGCGGTGCGCTTCCAGCAGCGGGCCGCCCGCCTGAACACGAAGATCGAGCGGCTCCGCCACCAGTCGACCGTGCTCCGGGAGAAGGCGCAGCGGGTGCTCGCCGAGATCCCCGAGATCGAGCAGCAGATGAAGCAGCACGAGCGGGACATCGAGGCCGGAACGAACCGGGCGGGCGGCGCGCCCGTCGGGTCGGACGTCACGAACCTCCACTACCGCGTGCGGAAGCTCCAGCAGAAGGTCGTCGATCGCCAGCAGAAGGCGCGCAACCTGGAGCTGCGCGCGGCCCAGAAGACCCAGAAGACCGCCGAGCTCAAGGTCAAGGTCGACCGCTACCTGGAGAGCGCCCGTCTCCAGGAGCAGGAGGCGGCCGCGTTCAAGCAGCGCGCGGACCGGCTCCAGATGGTGACCGAGACGGACGTCGCCCAGAACCTGCGCGGGGCCGCGAGCCCCCCGCCGGCGGGCGACGGATCCCGGCCGCCATGAAACTGATCGTCACGGTCGGCATGCCCGGCTCGGGCAAGGACGAGCTGGTCGAGGTCGCGCGCACGATGGGCCTCGCGACCCTCAAGATGGGCGACCTCGTCCGGGACGAGACGCGCCGCCGCGGGCTCGCGCTCACGAACGCGAACGTCGGCCGCGTCGCCTCCGAGGAGCGCGACAAGCACGGGCCCGGGGTCTGGGCGCAGCGCGCGCTGCCCAAGCTCACCGAGACCCGGATGCTCGTCGACGGCTGCCGGTCGGACAGCGAGGTCCAGGTCTTCCGCCACAACTTCGGCGACCTGTTCGTCCTCGGCATCTACGCGGCCCCCGAGACCCGTTACGATCGCCTGAGCGCCCGGCGGCGGAGCGACGACGTCGACCTCCAGGACTTCTACGACCGGGACCGGCGGGAGCTCAAGTGGGGGATCGGGAACGCCTTCGCCCTCGCCGACGGGATGATCGTCAACGAGGGGACGCTCGAGGAGTTCCGGCGGAACGCCCGCACGACCCTCGAGCGCGTGCTCGCCCGGGACGACGACGACTGAGGCGACCGCGTCGCCCGCTCAGCCGACCTCGAGGGCCTCGGGCTCGGCGCCGGTGAGCAGCGCGCGGACGAGCTCGAAGCGCTCGCGATCGAGCACGACCGCCACGCGCCCGCGGCCCTCGGCCAGCCGGCGCGAGGCGCGGACGAGGTGGGTGTCCCGGGACCGCGCGAACGCCCGGGAGCCCCGGCCGCCGGCGACCTGGTGGTCCCACGCGAGCGCGTACTCGTCGGGCGAGGACGGCTGCGGCGGCTTGCGCCCGACCGAACGCTCGCGCACGGTCCGGCGCACCAGCTCCACGTAGCCGATGTTCTCCGCGAACAGGTGCGCGGTCTCGTCCTCGCTGGGATCGAGGGGGGCGACCGCGAGCGCCTGGGCGTCGGCCCAGCCCAGCAGGTCGACGAACGTCGGGTTCGGGACGCGGACCGGCCCGAACCGGACGAGCCCCCGGATCTCCCCGGTCTCGTTGGACGTGAGCGGGACGACCGGCTCGGCCTCGCTGGTCACGAAGTACTCGCGGAGCCCCCGGGTCTCGTCCGCGGAGAGCCCGACGCCGATCGCCTCGGGAGCGAACCGCGCGAGCTCGGCGAGGACCCGTGGGCTCTCCGACTCGAGCCCCCGGACGGATCCGACGAGCAGCAGATCGCCCGGGACGCGGAGCCGCTCCGCGATCACGGGCCTTCGCGCGATGCGATCTCGTCCAGGAAGTCGTCGGGGTCCCGGTGGCGCTTCAGCTCTCCGACCGAGAGGATCGGGAGCCCCGCGATCGACGCGCGGTGGACCGCCTCGCGCACGATGAACATCGCGTGGCCCTCGGCGACCCGGGCGAGGCTGTGCAGGATCTCGGCGCGGTGCAGCGCCGCCCGCAGGCTGCCCGACGACGCGAGCAGGATCTCCGGGGTCCGGGCGAGCGCGTCGAACGGGGCGCGCACCGTCACGACGACCTCGAGCCCCATGTCGTCGAGCTGGGCGATCATGCCGTCGGTCAGCGGATCCCCCGTGCGGATCGGGCGCCTCGGGGCCTCCGCCTCGGTCGGGTCGCTCTTCGCGCCCCGGCGCGGGCGGGCGGGCGGCTCGAACAGCTGGATCGGCCGGACGATCGGCTCGCCGAAGAAGTTCTCGATCCGCTCGATCACCTCGACCTCGGCCCCCGCGCCCTCCTCGTACAGCTGGACCGCGCGGCGGGAGACGCCGGCGATCCCGGCGAGGGCGCCGAGCGAGAGCCCGCGGCTCACGCGCAGCGAGCGGAGCCGGGCGCCGTCGACCCGGGCGAACGTGCCCCCGGGGCTCGCGTAGAGGAACGGAGGGACCGCCTTCTCGAGGAACTCCTGGAGGGTCTCCTCGCTGATGATCGGGACCCCGTAGCGCGTGTAGACCACGCCGGCCTCGAGATCGGCGGCGCCCGAGGCGTGCCCGACCACGAGCACGATCGCCGGGAACAGCCGGCCGAGCTCGAGCAGGCGGCTCGCTTCCTCGGAATCGAGCGCGTCGATGTTCTTCAGGACCTTGACGAGCAGCAGCGTGGCGTCGCGCCGGGCCGCGAGGTCGAAGCTCGACGGGCGGATGCCGTGCGTGTCGGAGACGAAGAAGCCGGCGCGCTCGAGCGTGCCGCGGACGTGGTCGATCCAACGCTCGCGCGATCTCGCCATCGCCGCCCGCCGGGAGTTCCATCGAGCCCGTCTATAAGACCTCGGCCGCCGCTGTCCGCGCGCCGGGGGCGGTCGATGGCGCGGGCGAGGCGCGTTCGGGAGATGCCTCCGGCGGAGGTCGAACCGATCCGCGGCTCTCCGGCCCTGCGCCTCCGGCCGCGGGCCTCGGAGGGCCCGACGTTGGTCGTCGCCGACCTCCACATCGGCCTCGGCGGCATCGGGGAGCGGCCCGGCGGACCTCCCGAAGCGTCTGCCGAGTCGATGGCGGAGAGCCTGGTCGACCTGCTCGACCGTACCCGGGCGTCGCGCCTCGTCG
>JASHWL010000201.1 GCA_030044105.1 Thermoplasmata archaeon | reverse complement strand
TCATCCTCGCGAGCGCCTTCGGCGCGCTGATGGTCGGGGAGTTCACCCTGATCCGCGCGATCGGGTTCTCGGTGGCGATCGCCGTGATCCTGGACGCGATGGTCGTCCGCACCTACCTCGTACCGGCGGCGCTGCAGCTATTGGGGGACCGGGTGTGGAGCCTCTCCGGACGTAGGCCGAAGGCGACATCGGTCGCCCCGGAGCCCTCCGAGGCGCCGGCCCCACCCGCGCCGGAAGTCCCGACCGCACCTACTTCGTGAGGAAGAGGGCGCGGGCCCGCGCGACGTGCGCGTCGGGCGGCTGCCCGTCCACCACGTCCACGACCTTGCCGGCCGGGTCGATCAGGAACGTCACCCGGCGGGCGTTCCCGTGGGGCCCGAGCACGCCGTACTGCGTCGCGACCGTCTTGGAGTGGTCGGCGACGAGCGGGAAGGGCAGGCCGTACTTCCCCTGGAAGGCCTTCTGCGCCGGGCAGTCGTCGGTGCTGACGCCCACCACCGCGACCTTCTTCGCCTGGAACTCAGCGTAGACATCCCGGAACCCCTTGGCCTCGATCGTACAGCCCGGGGTGTCGGCCTTCGGATAGAAGTAGAGGACGACCGGCGCGCCCTTGAGCGATGACAGCCGGAAGGGGGTCCCGTCCTGATTCGGCGCCTGGAAGTCCGGTGCGGCGTCTCCGATACCGACCATGCCGGCGCGAAGGCCGGCCTCGGTATTTAGGTCGGCGCGCGGGGCCGCTACGGGCCTGCGACGGTCACCAGGGTCTCGGTCGACTTGATGCCGGGGATCGTCCGGATGCGGTGGACCACCGTGTCGAGCGCCTCGTTGATGTGCGGCGCCTGGACCTTCACGATCAGGTCGAACGGGCCGGTCACGGCCTGGACCTCCGCCACGCCCTCGACGGCGCGCATCCGGCGGAGCACGTCGTCGAGCTTGCCGATCTCAATCTCGACGAGGAGGAACAGGGTCTCGGCCATCGGTCGCGGTCCGCGCGAGGGACGGGGAGAGCGCCTTTTAAGATAGCGAGGCCGGCGGAACGACGCCGACGTTTATATCGGCGGACGACGACCCGCGACGACCGCCAGGACCGCGCGACCGGGCGCCTGTTCCGGCGGTGGTTCGGGGTCTAAACCCTTATGCGCCACCGGGCGCCGGCGTCCCCCGATGCGGCTCGCGGTCCCCGACACCCTCACGGGAATGCATCGGGTCGTGCCGCACCGTCCGGGCCGGCCGGTCGCGCTCTACGTCTGCGGTCCCACGGTCTACGACAAGGCCCACGTCGGGCACGCCCGCACCTACCTCTACTTCGACCTGGCCCGCCGGTTCCTCGA
Organism: Thermoplasmata archaeon; assembly: GCA_030044105.1. Classification (GTDB taxonomy): domain Archaea; phylum Thermoplasmatota; class Thermoplasmata; order Lutacidiplasmatales; family UBA184; genus Lutacidiplasma. Next base: position 3,576 of record JASHWL010000201.1, on the reverse strand, counting down.
GGCCGAGGGTCAGCGCGTCCACCACGTGGTCAACGTCACCGACTTCGAGGACAAGATCGACGCGCGCGCGGCCGAGCTCGGCGTCGGTTGGCGAGCGCTCGCGCGCCGGGAGGAGCGCGACTTCTTCCACGACCTCGCGGAGCTCGGAGTGCGCGCCCCGCACGACCGGCCACGCGCAAGCGATCTCGTGCCGGAGATGACCCGCGTCGCCCAGCGCCTCGAGAGGACCGGACGGGTCGAGCGGATGGGCGACGAGTGGATCTACACGCCGCCGGTCCGCCGCCCCGGCGTGAACTTTCCCACCGACCGCCAGCTGGCGGCGCACGCGGTGCGGGAGCCCGGACACCCGTTCCCCTCCCGACCGGACCAGTCCGGGGCGTTCATGATCTGGCGGCGGCAGGACCCGCCGAAAGCGAGCTGGCCCGGGCCGTGGGGTCGCGGGATCCCCGGCTGGCATCTCGAGTGCTTCGCGATGGCGTCGCGGTTCCTGGGGCTCCCGGTCGACCTCCACGGCGGGGGGCTGGACCTCGTGTTCCCCCACCACTACGCCGAGAACGAGATCGCCCTCGCCCTCGACGGCACGCGCTTCTCCCGGACGTTCCTGCACACCGCGTTCGTGCTCATCGGCGGGACGAAGATGTCGAAGTCGATCGGGAACCTCGTCTCGCTGCGCTCGGTCCTCGACACGACCGAACCCTCGGCCCTGCGGTGGTACCTGCTCTCCGCGCCGGTCGACCGCCGTCTATCCTGGGACGCGGCGGCGCTCGCCCGGAGCGCCGCGGAATACGACCACGTGCGCGCGAGCGTGGGCGATCGGCTGGGGCGGGAGGGGCGTTCGGGCGAGGGCGCGATCGCCGAGCGGCTCTCCCAGCACATCCGGCGCGACCTCGCGGACGGTCTCGGGGCGGAGCGGGCGCTCGTCCGTCTGCACGAGTGGAGCGATCGGGGCGGTCCCCGGGCACGGGCGCGCATGGGCGCGGCCGAGCGCGCGCGGGCCCGTGCGTCGTTCCACGCGATCGCGGACCGGACGGGCCTGGTCCTCGCCTAAAGCCCGGCGCGGTCGACCGCGACGCTCAGCCCGTTGCCCCCGCCCATGCAGAGGGTGGCGAGCCCGAGCTGGCCCCGCGACCGGACGAGCTCCTGGACCAGCGTCACCAGGATGCGGGCCCCGCTCGCGCCGATCGGGTGACCCAGCGCGACCGCCCCACCGTGCACGTTGAACTGCTCCTCGGTGAACCCGAACGTGCGCTGCACGGCGAGCGACGCGGACGCGTACGCCTCGTTGTGCTCGACGCGATCGAAGTCGCCCGGCCGGAGCCCGGCCCGCTCGAGATGCTTCCGCACGGTCGGGATCGGCGACTCCATGACGTCGCCGGGGGGGACGCCGCTCTCGGCGACCGAGTGGACCCACGCGATGGGCCGGTCGCCCCGCTCCCGTACCCCGCGCGCGCTCTCCAGCACGAGCACCGCCGCGCCGTCGGAGAGCTTCGAGGAGTTGCCGGCGGTGAGGACCCCATCGGGCGCGAACGCGGGGGGGAGGCGGGCGAGCTTCTCGAGGGTGGTGTCCGCGCGCGGTGCCTCGTCGTGATCCAGCCCCCGGCCGCCCGGCGTGAGGTCCGCGGAGAGCGGCACGACCTCGTTCGCGAAGACGCCCTGGGCGATCGCGCGCGACGCGCGGAGGTGGCTGCGAAGACCGTAGGCGTCGACCTCGGGGCGGGTCAGCCCGAACTTCCGGGCCACGCGCTCCCCCGTGAGCCCCATGATCTCGTGCTCGCCGTACGCGTCCACGAGCGCGTCGCGCTGCATGCCGTCGTCGAGCGTGTGGGGTCCCGGGAGGGTGCCCCAGCGCAGCGCCCCCGGCAGCAGGTACGGCGCGTTGGACATGCTCTCCATGCCGCCGACGACGACCCGATCGAACTCGCCGCTGCGGATCACGGAGCAGCCGAGCTGCAGCGCCTTCATCCCCGAGCCGCAGACCATGTTGATCGTCGCGGCGCCGACGGGATCGGGGATGCCCGCGCCGCGGAGCACCTGCCGGGCCGGGTTCTGGCCGGCGCCGGCCTGGATCGCCTGACCCATCAGCACCTCCTCGACGTCGGGCGGGCTCCAGCCGGCCCGCTCGAGCGCCACCCGCACGGCGAGCGTGCCCAGCGCGGTGGCCGGCACGGCCTTCAGCGAGCCGCCGTAGCGTCCGATGGGCGTGCGCACGGCCGCGAGGATCGCGACCCGAGGCGCGCTCTCCCCCGGCGGCATGCCCCGACCTCCCGGCTCCGGTGACGCGGCGCGGACGGGCCGCCTCAGTCCTCTTCGACCCGCGGGGCGAGCAGGTACCGCCCTTCGCCCCGGCCGCCGCCCATGGTGAACTCGACCTTCAGCGGGTACTCGTTCCCGACGTGGAGCGTGGTCTCGTCGGACCCGATCGACTTCACCATCGCCGAGAAGAAGTCGAGCGGGTACATGCTCTTCACCGCCTCCTTGGCCTCGAGCTTCGGCAGCTGCTCCTTCGGGATGCGGAGGTCGAGCCGGTCCGTCTCGCCCTCGGAATGCATCGTGAACGCCTCGGGGTCGAGCGTGAGCGTCACGTGGTCGGTGAAGCTCTCGCTGCCGCGGATCCCCTGCCGCAGGTCCTCGGTCTTGACCGTCACGGTCGCCGGCGGGTTCACGTTCGGGACCTTGGGATCGGTGATCCCGGCCGGGTCGACCACGGCCATCTGCCGGGTCACGCGTCCGAGCGAGGCGACCAGGCGGTTCTTGCCGTCGAACTGGAAGTCGATGATGTCGCCGGGCTTCGAGAGCCGCAGGACCTCCTTCAGCTTCTCGATGTCGACCCCGAGCTCGGTCGGTTCTCCGGTGAACTCCTCGAAGACCGCCTTGTGGAGCTTGAGCACGAGCATCGCCACGTGCGACGGGTCGACCGCCTTCGCCTCGAGGCCGTCCTTGGAGATGCTCAGCTTGACCTCGCTGACCAGGGTGGAGACGACCTCCACGACCTCGCGGAGGTTCTCCATCTTGATGCGGAGCTTGAACATCCCGAAACCTCGGCGCGCGACACATCGGCTCCCCTAAAAAGCCTTCTTTGACGCCGGGGTGGGGGCCCACGTTTTCCCCGCCGGAACGTGGGCATGCGACCGTGACCGAGCTCGCCTACCTCGCGGACATGCCGTCCGCGTACGTGCGCCAGTTCCGCGCCCGGATCACGGCCCGGCCCCCGGGCGCCGTGGTCCTCGACCGCACCTACTTCTATCCGGTCGGCGGAGGCCAGCCGGCGGACCACGGGACGATCCGCGCCGGGGGCGAAGGGACGGTCGAGGTGGTCGATGTCACGAAGTCCGGCTCCGCGGCGGTCCACCGCATCCGCGCCAAGGGGGGCGCGGACCACGTCCTCACGGTGGGCGCGGGGGTTGAGGGGACCATCGACTGGGACCGGCGGTACCGCCACATGCGCCTCCACACCGCGCAGCATTTCCTCAGCGCGCGCGTGTTCGCCCGGACCGGGGTCCGCACGCGGACGGCGCGGCTGCACGGCACCGGAGCGACCGTCGACCTCGAGGCGTCGGTCCCGACCGAGGTCCTCGA
>JASHWL010000200.1 GCA_030044105.1 Thermoplasmata archaeon | reverse complement strand
ACCGGACGGGAGGGACGGCCCTCCAGTCGTTCGACATCGACACCGGCGCGAGCGCGTCGGTGGCGAATCTGACGGGTCTCGTCGCCCCGCTCAGCGCGGAGCTCTCCCTGCCCGCCAACGGGACGCTGGTGGTGACCGACGCGGCGGGCGAGCACTATTGGGCGTTCTCGACGACCGGGACCTCGCTCTGGAATCGGGGCCTCCGACTGGATCAGGTCGCCAGCACCGGAGACTCGGGGGTCGAAGGGGTCGACGACTGCCCCCTGCCGCTCGCGGGCGGATACGCGTTGATCGCCTCGCAGTGGAGCTCGGACTATTCCGACTACTCGGACGACAACTATCCCGCCGCCACGTTCACGATCCCGCTCGCCGTCGTCGACGGGGAGACGGGGGCCACGATCTGGAGTTCCTCGTACACCCAATCCCTGACCTTGGGTCCGGCACCGAACTACCCGGTGACCTACTGGCCGCTGATCGCGCAGGGCCCGTTCGCGGCGTTCGCGTACTATCCCGGGGACGGGCTGGGCTGGGATCTCCTGGTCTCCGACTTTCGGGCCGTCCCCGGTTGACGGGCGGGATCCCCGGACGAGGGGCCCGGGCAAGCATTTGCCGTGCTGCGCTTGCCTCGCCGGATGACCGTCGACATCATCGACTTCGCCGAGGCCGACCGGAACCACCGGGACGCGCTGGCCGCGCTGCACTTCAGCGCCTGGGGCGGTCTCGACGATCTGGCCACGCTGCGGCGCCTGCGCGCGCTCGGATTCCCGTTCGCCCCGTACCTCGGCCTGTATGCCCGCGAGGGGGACGCCCTGCTTTCCGCGGTCATCGCGTCGCACTATCCTCTCACGACCCCGGACGGCGCCGAGAGGGCGGTGGGGATCGAGATGGTCATGACCCGGCCCGACGCGACGCGGCACGGGCTCGCGGGCGCGCTCCTGCGGGAAGTGCACCGCCGCGAGCGGAGCGCCGGGCAACGCCTCTCCCTCCTCTGCACCGGCCGGTCCAATCTCGCGCACGAGCTGTATCTCAAGCTCGGGTACCAGGACATCTTCTCGCCCCGAGCCTCGCTCCGGTACATCGACCGGCCGAGGGCGCGGCCGCCGCCCGGGATCCGCGTGCGTCGCGCGAGAGGCACGGACGCCCCGGTGCTCGCCCAGGTCCACCGGCGGGCGAACGCGGGGGCGCTGGGCTTCACCCGGAGGTCGCCCCGATCGTTCCGAGTCCGGTTCCTGTCGGGAACCTCCGCGATCCGGCACATGATCGTCGCCCAGCGACGAGGCCGTGTGGAGGGATACGCCACGATGGAGCCTCATTCCACGTGGATTCGGGCCGGGGAGGTCATCGCCGCGTCGCCCGAGATCCGGGCGGCGCTGATGGCGGCGGTCGAACGACGTTCGACCGGACGATGGGTCGCGTACGGGAGCGACTGGTTCGAGGAAGCCGCACCGGCGGGATCGGCCGACGACTCAAGTCCGCTGCCGTCCTACGCGGTGATGATGGCGTGTCCTCTCGTCCCCGGGCTGCGGCGACGGGCGCTGTACCCGTGGCTCCGATCGGGCGGTCGCCGGTTCGCCTGTCAACTGCTCGACCTGTTCTAGGTCCGAGCGGCGCCGAACGCGTCTCGCCGATCCGGTGGGCGGGCCCCGTCAGACCACGCCGTTCCCCTGCAGGAAGTAGTACAGCGTCGGTCCGCCGGAGACGGGATTGAGATTGATCGACGCCGGATTGATCCACGGGGCGTAGGTGATGACCGAGTTCTCCTGGTCCGTGTACTGCGTGAGCGAGAGCGCGGCCGCGATGTGCTCGACCATGTTGTAGACCAGCACGCGGTTGGGCCCGGCCGGCAGGCTCCCGGCGATGCCGATCCAGTGGTCCATGGTCATGTAGGCGACCCCCTGGCAGTCGTCCGCGATCTCCGCCTGGCCCGCCCAGTACGGCAGGTCGTCGAGGTTCCCGCAGGTCGGGCTGTTGTAGGCCGACTGGCTGAACGTGTAGAACGCGGCGTCCGGCAGCCCGTACGAGCCGTTGGTCCACATCGTCGGCACGTAGTCCGTCGGGTCCGGATAGTCGGGGGCCCAGCCGAGCGTGTAGATCGGGAGCGGGTTGGAGCCGGGCGTGGCCGACACCGTCGTCGTGTACAGGTCGGCGAACGACAGGTCGAACGTGTTCGGCTCGAGGGCCCCGCCCGACAAGAGCGCGATCTCGTGGATCCAGAGCTGGATCGTCGCGTCCAGGCTCGGCGTGCCCAGCTCCCCGATGATCGGGAACTCGCACGGGCTCGACGGCGAACACTGGGTGGCGACGTAGCTGTCGTAGTACGGACTGCCGGGGAGGTTCATCTGCGTCCACCACCACGACGCCGATCCGACGGCGGTCGATCCCGGCACCGGGTTCGCGTCGGGCCACGAGATGTTCTCCGGGTAGTAGTCCCCCATCCCGTTCGGGATGGCGCCCCCGTAGTTGGACCCGTACGAGATCCCGTCGACGGTGTTGATCGTGTCCTCGACCGTGGTGTACGGGTAGGCGAGGTTGAGGAAGTTCCGGAGCGAGTCGCTCGCGAAGAAGTCGCCCGGCACGTTCAAGGTGAACGGGTCGATCTGCGCGGCGGCGCTCGGATCGAACGTGTAGGCGTAGTTGAAGAAGAAGATGTCCAACGTGGGCGCGGGCAGGGCGCCGATCTTCCCCTGCTGGAGCAGCGAGAGCATCGTTGGGGTCTCCGTCGGCAGGATCGTCGCGAGGTCGGCCTGTCCGGCGATGAACTGCTGGATGCCGAGCGTGTCGCTGTCGTCCCAGTAGATCTGCACGCTCCCGGCGAACTGGCCGGGGGCCGGGAGGCACCATTGCTGGCCCGCGCAGCCGGTCGGCTGCGCATACGCGGGGTTCGCCCCGAGCGAGTAGCCCACCGCGTCGTTGTACCCCACGAGATAGTACGGCCCGGATCCGACCGCGTGGTAGCGCGTCTCCGTGTTCACGCTCGGGTAGGCCACGACCATCTGGTCCTGCATCGTGTCCCATCCCACGCTCCCGAGGGAACCGGTGAGGTACCCCGCGCCGAAACCGGGGGCGGACGTCGAGCTCACGTCGCCCGGCAGCATCGTCGGTCCGTCCCCGTCGGCGGCCGAGCTCTGCGGCCACCCCGGGATCGCCGCACCGAGTCCCTGCGCGTTGTACCAGCCCGAGGAGACGATCGCGGTGTCGGCGATGAACTGGAGGAAGTTCGGCCAGACGCGGGGCGCGGTGAACCCGTTCTGCGCGCCCGGACCGTCCGCGACGAACGTGATGCAGCCGTTCTCCGACGTCATCGCGGCCGCGGGACAGTAGGCGGAGTCGTTCACCAGCATCGAGCGGAGGATGTTCGCGGGGGTGTTGTTGAACGGCGCGTGCGTGCCGGACAGCGTGAGCGCGTTCACGTCCCAGCTCACGTTCCCGGCCGGCAGCAACGCCTGCGCGTCGATCCACCCCGCGGTCGTCTCGATGCCCGGGAGGTCCGCGTACGAGAGCATGCGCGCGACCGTGAACATCACGTCGCTCGGATAGACCGGCCAGCTCGCGTGCGTGGACGGGTCGTAGAACCGTGCGGCTTTGTCCACCACGAACGTCCAGTCCTCGATCCCGCCGAGGGTGGCGTTGTACGTGGTCAGGTTCGTCCCGTACTGGGCCACGCACTGCGCGGTGCCCGGCACGCAGGTCGCGAGCTGAGGAATGTACGTCGCCGTGCTGGTCCCGTTGTACGTGACCAGGCTCTCGTAGACGTTGTCGATGATCTCGGCCCCCACGCTCTCGTAGTCGACGGCGGGGTCCACGCTCGTCGCGCCGCCCGGGGCGACCTCGTAGTTGACGATCGTCCCGGGGTGGGGCGAGGTCGCCACGGCGCTCGAGGAGGTCCGGCACTGCGCGCACCCCGGCGCCTCGCTCGCGGGCGATACGAAGACGGTCCAGGTGTAGTTCTGGTAGAGCGTGGAGGACGGGCTGAGGGCCGTGTCCGTGACCGGGCCGACGAAGGTGATCTGGTAGTCGCCGGGCGCCGAGAACGAGTACGTGGCGCTCCCGCCCGCCGTGGTCGCCGTGGCGCCCGACTGGGTACCGCCCGTGGACTCCCAGTTCGGCGTCCCGACCACGAAGGCGGGATTGGCCGGGGGCGCCGTGAACGTCGCGGAGACCGTGACGCTGCCGGCCCCTTTCAACCACCCGTACTGGACCGGGGCCGTCGAACCGTTGGTGAGCGTCGCGGCGAGGGTCGGATACTCGCCCGACGACTGCGACTGGAGCGACGGAGTGATCGTCACCGGCTGCAGGGCCCGCGTCCCCGTGTGCCACGCGCCCCGGACGTCCGCCTCGGCCGAGATGATGTAGCTGCCGAGGCTCGCGTAGTCGTGCGTGAGGATCGGCGAGACCTGCGTCGAGTTCGACCCGTCTCCCCAGTTCACGGAGTAGCTCGAGGCCGCTTCGGGGACCGAGACCGTCACGGGAAGGGTCTCGCCCTCGAGCAGCGAAAGGACCGACGTACCGAAGGCGGGAGAGTACGCGACGAACGTGCTCACATCGTTCGCGGCCGCCGCGGCCACGCACTGCGGGCTCGCCGCCGGCGCGCACGAGGTGACGGTCGACGAGCCCACGGCGCTCGCCTCGCTGAGCGCCACGTACCCGCCGGTGCCGACCAGGACGATCACCACGACCAGGATGACCGGCGCCAGCGCCATCGAGGCACCCCGCGCTCTCCGTACCCTTCGCGCATGGAACGCCGGTGCTGCGCTCATCGAGCTGCGACCTCGGGCCCCGCCGGCCCCGTCACTCCCCCGAAGCGAGCGCGAAGTTAAGCTCTGAGGCGTGCGCGGTTTGCGCACGGGGCGTTTGGGGCTCGCGCGCGCCGCTCCCGCGCGGTGCCGCCGAGGACGCGAACCGGCCGCGCGCCCGGGTCTCCGACCTCGCGAAGATTCCCCGACCCGCCGGGCCGTTCCCTGCCCCGGCGCTACGGCGCCCTCGCCCACGGGGCATCGGGCATGGGGGCGCCGGCCAGGTGGGCCGCCAGCCGGTCCAGCAGGGTCGGGAAGCCTCGGACGAAGATCGCGGCGGCGGGCCGCGAGAGGTTCCGATGCGTGACCACCAGCAGCGTCCCCCCCTCGGCCGGGCTGAGCTCCCAGCGGACCACCGATCGCTCGCCGTCGGGGCTGTTCGGTCCGGGGGGCAGGTTCCACTCGTATTCGTAGGAGCGCGGAGGATCCCAGTCGAGCACGCGTCCGGTCGCGTGGATCCCGTTCGACAGATCCATCTCAAGGCGTCCCCCCCGCGAGTTCTCGCGGCGGGTCCGAGCGAGGAACCACGCCTCGATCTGGTCCGGGTCGGTGATCGCCTCCCAAACCTGCTCGATCGGATGTCGCATGAGTCGTCGGAACGTGAGGGTCGCCGTCCGTCCCTCGGCCCGCAGCAGACCGGGCCCCCCGACGCCCCCCGGGGCTCCCTCGGCGGGGGCAGATTCGCTCATCTCGAACGCTCCTTCCGCGGGCCCGCGCGGGCGTCGAGGTAGGCCTCGAGCGAGTCCAGCTCGGACTCCCAGAAACCCCGGTACTTGGCGATCCAGGCGTCCACCTCGGCGAGGCGGTCCGTCCGCAGCGAGTAGTAGCGATGGCGGCGCTCCTGCCGAACGCGCACGAGGCCCGCCTCGCGCAGCACGCGCAGGTGACGGGACATTCCGGGCTGGCTGATCTGCGGGAAGGCCCGCCCGAGCTCGCCGGCCGCCCTCTCCCGGCGGGAGAGCAGATCGAGGACCTGCCGTCGCGTGGGATCCGCCAGGGCCGAGAAGACGTCGCGCGGCATGGAGTGCTCCGGGAACCATAACCGGGGAGTTAATCAGGCATGCCCCTGGCGCACCGGCTCGGCACGGTGTACCTCAGCCGCGGCGAAGCCTCCGGGGACAGGATGTGCCACGGCGGGATGTACAATATATACCCAACTTGTTATACGAAGTAGCGCGCGGGACCCCGCGCGGAGGAGCGAATCCGCATGCAGAAACCGAACGCCGCCCCGACCCCCCGGCTGAAGAATCCTGCGATGATCGTGCCCGAGGCGATGGCCCCGCTGCAGGCCCTCGGCCAGCTGTTGGCGCAGGGGAAGGGGGACGCGGCCCGGGCCCTCTCTTTGGCGATGTTGCGCGCCAGCCAGATCAACGGGTGCGCACTCTGCCTCGCCGGATCGTGCCAGACCCTGCGAGGCCTCGGCGAGACCGAGGATCGCCTGTTCGCGGTGCCTGCGTGGCGAGAGTCGACGCGGTTCACCGGCCCGGAACGGGCCGCGCTCGCCCTCGCCGAGTCCATGACCCGGCTGAGCGACCGGTCGGATCCCGTGCCCGACGCGGTCTGGGACGAGGCCGCCCGTCACTTCGAAGAGCGGGAGCTCGCCCTGCTGGTCCTCGGGATCGCCACGATCAACCTCTACAACCGGATCAACGTCACCACGCGCCAGGTGGGCGAGGAGTGGGACCGGGGCGCGGCGCAAGATTGGGCCGCGAAGAAATCGGCCTGAGAGGGGGCCGGCGGAGCCCGCGGTCGGATCGAATTCGACGGACCGACCCGCCGCCGGGCCGGGCCCGTGGCGTCCGGCCCGTAGGGGCAGGTCACCGTCTCGCGGCCGCGGCGGGCCGGGTCCCGAACAGGATCTCGAGGCCGTCCGCGAGCGTTCCGCGCCAGCAAGCGTAGTCGTGCCCGCCCTCGAACTCCCGGTACGCGACCGGGTAGCCCTTGGCGGCGAGCACGTCCCGAAGGTGTCGGACGCCCGCCAACAGCGAGGCCGCGAAGCCGGGCGGCACGAGGACCTCCCGGGTCCCGGCATCGAGATAGAATCGCAGCGGGCGCACCCGTTCCCGCGCGTACAGTTCCATGAGGGTCCGTGAGGCTCCCGCCCCCGGGGGACCGGGCGCGTAGAAGGCGCCGGACTGCGCCAGCACGCAGCCGAACCGTTCGGAGTGACGCAGCGCCGCATACGCGGCGGCGAGTCCTCCGAGGCTCGACCCCACGAGCACGGTCGTCGCGGGGTCGGCGCGGATCCGGTGCCGACGAAGGACGGAAGGGAGCAGCTCGCGCGCGAGAAAGTCCGCGAACACCGGGTTCGCCCCGAGCTCCGATTCCCGGGCGCCGGGGGCGTTGTCCACCAGCACGAGGAGCGCCGGAGGAATGCGGCCGGCCTCCGCCAGATTGGCGACGGTCCGGGGGCTCCAGATCGGATCGCCGGCGTAGGCCTCCCCGTCGAGTATCACGATCACCGCTGCGCGGCGTGGGTCCGTGCCCCACATCGGGGGCCGGTAGACGCGGACCGTGCGCGTGGTCCCGAGCTTCCGGCTCCGAACGCGCCGGGTCTCGCGCCGCCATTTCGCGTGCGGCTCGCGTCGGAACCAGGGCTGGGGCGGCGCGTCCGGCAGCTCGGCGACCGAGAGGTGCAGCGCCGGACCCGCGCGCACCCGCTCCTTCGCCTCCGGGTCCGGGCCGAGGCTGCGGTAGAACTCGGCCCAGGCCCGCGGGGGGTCGGAGAACGTCGGGAGGAGCTGCGATGCAAATCCGTACTCGGTCCGGGTCGTGCGGGGCAGACGGACCGACCGATACCAGATCCCGGTCCCCTCGAGGGGCGTCATCCGAGTCCCGTCCACCGTGAAGTCGAGCGCCGGAGCGAACACGGACGCGTGATCGACCGCTGGAACGGGGCGCCACAGGAACGTGACGCGCAACTCGCCGGGATGGCCGGGCACTCGCTCGACCAACGGGACGCCCCGCTCGACCAGCCGCCGCCAGGCGGAGTCCACGTCGGCCGGAACCGCGCCCTGAACCGCCCGGGCGAATCGCCGGAGTCGGGGGCTGTCGAGCGGTTCCGGCGACGGCAGGGGTGCCTCGGAGCGCATGGTGCTGGGGGTCGCCTCGGGTCCGGCCGCTCGGCCGTGGCGCCGGAGGTCACGGTCGCCGGCGCGGATAATCGTCGCCCGCATCCCGGAGTCGGACCGGTCGCCGAACGGGTCGATACGGCCCGCGGAGGCGTCCGCGCTTGCCACTCCGTAGCATCCCGACCCGCGAAGCCTTTAGCCTGCGCGCAGGTCTCCACATCCAGAGCAGACCGTTCTGCGGGCTGACGCATCCATGGATCGCTACGAGCGGACTCCGATCCGCGAGGACAGCCGGGAGGAGCGGATCCAGCGGTTCGCCATCATCGACGAGCCGTACACCCTCGACGAGGCGGTGCTCGAGGGACAACGCTGCCTGCAGTGCGCGATGCCGTACTGCATCCAGGGCTGCCCGATCACGCAGGACGCCCGCGGCTACAACATCCTGGTCGGCCAGCGCGACTTCGACGGCGCCGCGCGCCTCGTCCTGCGGGAGAACCCGCTCGCCACGGTCCTCTGCAAGACGTGCTACCACTTCTGCGAGGACGACTGCATCATGACCGGCAAGGGCGTCCCGATCGCGATCCGCCACCTCAAACGGGCCGCGCTCGACTACGGCCAGTCCGACCTGCAGTACGTGCCCTCGAAGCGCAAGAACGAGCGCATCGCGGTGATCGGTGCCGGGCCGGCCGGCCTGATGGCGGCGTGGGACCTCGCGATCCGCGGGCACCCGGTGACCGTCTTCGAGTACGAGCCGTTCCTGGGCGGTCAGATCAACACGATCCCGCGCTACCACCTCGACGAGGACGACCTCGACACCGACCTCGCGCGATGGAAGAACCTCGACATCACCTACGTCGTGGGCAAGAAGGCCGGGACCGACTACACGCCCAAGAGCCTGCTCGCCGAGGGATACGAGGCGGTGCTCGTCGCGATCGGCGCTTCGAAGGCCCGCGAGCTCGGGGTTCCCGGCGAGGAGCTCCCCGGGGTCTACCACGCCCTCCCGTTCCTCCTCGCGATGAACAAGCGACCCGAGGGCCTCTTCGGACGGAAGGGCCGCCGGATCGTCGTGATCGGCGCGGGGGACGTGGCCCTCGACGCGGCGCGCTCCGCGCGCCGGCTCAGCGGAGGAGGCGAGGTCATCCTCGCCTATCGCCGCGGTCCGGAGGACATGAAGGCCACCGACGAGGAGAAGACCGGCGGGGAGTACGAGGGCGTCCGCTTCGTGTTCTTCCGCTCCCCGAAGGCGATCCTCGGCAGCGAGCACGTCGAAGGGCTGGTCGTCGAGCGAACGAAGCACGGCCCACCTGACGCGAAGGGCCGGAGGCCGCTCGTGGTCGAGCCCAATTCCGAGGAGACGATCCCCTGCGACATGGTCATCGTCGCCGTCGGCGAGGTCGCGGACGTCTCGGGCTTCGATCCGGACTACGGATTCAAGTTCGCGTCGATGGGCTGGCCCGAGGGGAAGCGGGAGGACTGGATGACCGACATCGAGGGCGTGTTCGCGACCGGCGGACGGTCGGTCGTGCACGCGATGGCCGCGGGCGAGCGCGCCGCGTCGGCGATCGACACGTACCTCGCGAAGAAGCACGCGCGCGCTCCCGAGCCCCGGCCCGATCCGTTCGGCGGAGCGGTGCCGCCGGGCCTGCCCTCCGGGTACGGCGGGGCGACCTGGACTCCGTGACCGCC
>JASHWL010000199.1 GCA_030044105.1 Thermoplasmata archaeon | reverse complement strand
GCCGTTCGGGCACGCGCCCGGGCCCGCTAGGCTCGCGGGTCGTGACCGGGTCCAACGACCGGATAAAGAGCAAGCTGATGCGTCCGAAGCGCGGAGAGCCCGTGCCCGCGGCCGTCGAGATGAACCCCGGACCCCAGAGATCGACTCGGACTCGCTCACGCGGAGTTACGGTTGGAGTCGCGGGCGGAGGAGCGTTGTTCGTGACCGGTCTTCTGGGCGTGATCACGCCGCTCTTCGTCGAGGGTCTGATCCTCCTCGCGGTGGGACTCATCGTTGTCTGCTCGACCCTCGTCGCGGCGCGCGCCGGTGCTGCGAGGACGGCACTCGCGGCGGGAGCCTTTCTGGTCCCTGCCCTCGGATGGACGATCGTCTACGCCTTCCTCGTGTATCCCACGCAGGCCTCGTGCGCGGGGTGGGACGTTGCCTTCCCTCGGCCCCGCTGATCTCCATGCCCCAACTTTGGTTAGGTCTGGGAGTCACGGCGCTCGGGATCGCGCTGACACTCACCGCGCTCGTCCTGAGACAGAGCGGCCGCGGAAAGCCATCGCCTGCGGCCTAGGGTCGGAATCGCACGGTGCGAAACTAGATCGTCCGGCCTCTGGGCCTCGGTTGCGATAAGGTGTTTTGTAAACGGCCACGGCTTAATCGTTCACCGCGTTCGCTTCCGAAGATGGTTCCATCTATGCGGAACGTGGTGATCTCGGGCGGCGGCACCGGGATCGGCTGCGCGGTCGCGCGACGGTTTGTCGAGTCGGGCCACCGGGTGATCATCATGGGCCGACGGGCGGCAGCCCTGGAGCACACGGCAGAGGAGCTGAATCGCACGCGACGCTCCGACGACGCCCGGGTAGTCCCCGTGGTGGGAGACGCTTCCGATCCGATGGTCCTCGATCGGCTGACCTCGGCGCTCGACTCCTTGGCCGAGAGCGGGGTCGACGTTCTGGTGAACAATGCCGGCGGAGTGGTCCCTGGTCCGGATTCGTCCGTCGACGAGGTCGTGACGAACTGGATCGAGACCTTCCGAAGCAACGTGCTCACGGGGGTCGTCCTGGTCGAGGGGCTCGGCCCTCGGATGCGTCGGCCCGGCGGGCGCATTCTCAACCTCAGCTCGATCGCTGCGTTTCGCGGGGGAGGGGGAGCCTACTCGGCCGCGAAATCGGCGGTCGTGGGATGGACCTTCGACTTGGCAGCTCGCCTTGGGACCGAGGGGATCACCGTGAACGTGGTCGTTCCCGGCTACATCGAGGACACGGAGTTCTTCGGGGATCGCATGACGCCCGAGCGGCGCGCACGGCTCATCGGTCAGACGCTGGACGGGAAGGCTGGGCGGCCGGAGGACGTGGCGGCCGCGGTGTTCTTCCTTGCGTCGACGGAGGCCGCCCACATCACGGGTCAAGTCGTGCACGTGAACGGGGGCGCGGTCTTCGGGCGATAGGAGGATGCCGCGCATCAGTCCCGCGCCGATCCGCGACTGGGCTGGGGCCACGATACTAAGCTCTCAGGACCTTCGGGCCGTCCGATCCGCCGGATGAGGAACTTCGACAGAAAACGAGTCGTCGCCGGGATCGGTGCGATCGTGGCGGCGATGGTTGTGGTCCTATTCATCCCGACGGCGATCGGCGGTTGGGCACCCTTCCTGCACTGGACCTGTTCTACGCCTCGCCGGCATTCCACCAACGCGGGCTTATCGCAGTCCCGCCATCGGCCGCGCGCTCCCTTCTTGAAGGTCGCGCCGGTGGGCCAGGTCCGAGATCGCCGTGGGCGTGCGTCGGATTCTCGTTACGGGCCCCTCCGGCTGCGGCAAGACCACCCTCTGTCGCTACTTCCGCGACCATGGCCTGAACGCGGTGGACGGTGACGAGGTCCGAGGGCTCGGCGGACCTGTGGACCTGAACGGCCGCGCCCTCCGCAACATCACCCAGCAGCAGTGGCGACTCATCGAAGATTGGCGCTTCTTTTGGAGTGAGCCTGTACTGAGGCGGTTCCTCGCTAGGAATAGGGACGTAGTGCTCTTCGGTGCCTCCGACAACCTATTCGACCTCGATCTTGCCCCCCTGTTCGACCGTCGGATCTACCTTCGTTCGTCTTGGTCGCTCATCCGGTCCCGGCTGGACGACCCAGGTCGGGACAACGACTGGGGGAGAGAGACGCAACCGGCTCAGCGCGAATGGGTCCGCCGGGCCACCCGTGAGTGGCCCAGGAGGGCCAAGGCGCTCGGCTTTGAGTTCATCGACGCCCGTCTCTCGCCCTCGCGGATATTCGCCCGGGTTACGGCGCCGTCCGCCCATCGCTAATCGAACTTCGGGTCGCGTGACTCCGCGCTCATCGCGGTCGCCCCTCGACCGCGCGGGTCGCAGATAAAGCCGCCCGACAGTAGACCTCGCGTCAGGGTCAGCATGAGGCGTGGGTTCGACTCGGGCGCTCACCTCTACGATTCGCGACGGCGCGCACCGCGGACCGTCGAGCTCGACGCGCTTCTCCGCGCTTTCCATGGTCACCGGTGGGTACTCGACATAGGCGGCGGGACCGGGCGATACGCGAGACCTCTCGTATCGGCCGGACACGAAGTCGCCCTTCTCGACCGGTCCCGAGGGATGCTGGCCGAGGCGCGGGCGAAAGGCCTGCCCTGGACGGTCCGTGGGACCGCCGCGCGACTGCCGTTCCGCGAAGAGGCCTTTGACGGAGCATTCTTCGTCGAGCTTCTCCATCTCGTCCAGGAGTGGCCGGCGGCGATCCGCGAACTCGGTCGAGTGACCCGGAGTCCGATTTCGGCCATCATGAGGGTCCGCAGTCCTGACCTCCGCTGGATATACACAGAGAGTCGCTCGAAGCTGGGGCATCCGACCGGCCTGCTGGACCACGGGGTCAACGCGCTCGCAGAGATTCTCCCGCCCCGGCGAGTCGAGAAGCTCTGGGCCGACCGGAGCCAAGTCGACGCCGTGACTGCATTCCGGGGATTCGAGGCACCGGAGCAGGCTCCGCCCGGCGTGCACGCCGCCGCGCTGGAACGGGTTCGGTTGCTTGTCGGAAGCACCCATCCCGGGCTGGCCCAGTCGACGTGCTTGGTAGTCTGGAATCCCGAGGACTTTCGAGAGTTTACGTACGGCGCGTGAACTCCCGCGCGTCGCGCGTCCGTGTCTCGAAGCTCGCGCTTGTCGCGGTCACGATCATCGGCCGCCGGTCCGTCGCTCCGCTCGGCGACCAGGATGGGGGGCCTGACCGACCTCGTCGCTCGCGCCGCTCGTCGCGGTCTCTGCGCACTCGCTTCGCGCCGATGACCGCGATGAGGGCGCAGCGCGCGACGGAAACTCCCTCGCTTGCGACCAGCCCGCCGCCGTCACCGCCGAGATCCGCCTCCCCGGCAGCGCCCGGACCTACGAGTTCTGCGACGTGCTCCGCGGGATGGGCCCCCGCTGGGATCCCGCGACCCAGGCGTGCCACGGCCGCCTGATCGCCGCGCAGCGCGCGTTCCCGGAGCGCCGCTTCGGCCTGGCGACCAAGGTCGTGGTCCCGAAAGAGGCTATTGACCAGCTTGTCCCGAAGCTGACGGAGCCCCTGCTAACGGTCCGCTGAGATACCCGCTTCATTAATCCGATCGGGCCTGAGGATGAGCCTTAGCCCGCTGCTGTTTCGGTGCTCTATGCCCGAGTCGGACGAGTGGGTCGAGTGGCATCAACAGTACGATCACGACGGGCCGCTCGGTCGGAGACTGCGTGCCGTTCAGGACCTCATTCGGGCCAGCCTTGACCAAACTCCCCCCGGCCCGATCCGGGTTATCAGCATGTGCTCCGGAGACGGGCGAGACCTGATTGGGGTGCTGGGCACTCATCCCCGAGCGCGAGACGTCCGTGCTCGATTGGTGGAGCTCACACCGGAGCTGGCCGAGCGCGGACGGAAAGCCGCGGCCGACGCGGGGCTCACCGGGGTCGAGTTCCGGGTAGGCGACGCCGGCAACACTTCCGTCTACGCGGGCGCGGTCCCCGCGGAACTTGTCCTCGTCTGCGGGGTCTTCGGTAACATCTCGGGTGGTGACATCCGGAACACCATCGCCCGTGTGCCCGAGCTCTGCGCCTGTCGCGCCACGGTCGTTTGGACGCGGAGTCGGCTCGCTCCGGACATCACTCCGAGCATTCGGCAGTGGTTCGCGGATGCCGGTTTTCTCGAGCGTTCCTTCTGGACCTCTCCAGACCGCATGATGTCGGTGGGCGCCCACGAGCTTCGTAGAGCGCCTGATTGCTACGGAAGTGACCACCGCCTCTTCACGTTCTTGCCAAAAGAGGAGCGCCGTTCTACCCTCGCCGGGAAGCCCGAACCATCGGCCGCCTCTCAGCGCGCGAGAACTCGCCCGTGATTCGAAGACGAACTCCGTTCACCGTTCTGGGCCGCAAGGGGAGCGGGCCCTCAACACCCCCCCGGGCTCAGGGGTCATTCTGGGGAGCTGTTCGGACGACTTGCACCTGAGGATCGGCGGCATCGACCGTTAGGACCAGTTCCGCCCAAGGTGCTGTCGTGCCCCACGGCCTCCTCTCGAGACGGACTCGGCGGCGGGGACTCCGAGGCCGTCGGGCAGACCTGTGACGTGCGCTCAGCCCGCCCATTAGTCATCACGGGTCAGCTGGTTCTGCTTGTCATCATCGCGCACTGGGGTCGGCCCATTCGACTGTGATCGACCCCCTCAGATCGGGGGCATGGCGTCGAGGATACCGTCGATGTGGAAGATACCGC
>JASHWL010000030.1 GCA_030044105.1 Thermoplasmata archaeon | reverse complement strand
CGATCGCGATCTCGGTGACGACTTCCCGAGCCCCCTCGGCCCGGAGCCACCGAAGTCGGGCCTCCAGAAGGTCCGCGCCGATGCCCAGGCGCCGGTAGCGGGGACGCACGCAGAGCGAGTGGACTCGGCCGAACCGACCGGCGCGGCCGGCCCAGGCGGTCCCCACGATCCTCCCGTCGACCTCGGCGACGAAGGCGGTCTCGCCGCCGGCCCAGAGAGCGTCCGTCCACCGACGCGCGAGGGAGGACGAATCCGCGATCGCGGACAGGGCGTCCCGGTCGCTCGGGTCGGCGACTCGCACGGAGTGTCGCAGGGCATGCCCTGACGGGTGGCGCTCCAGATCGAACCGGAGCACGTCGAGCGTTTCCCGGATGCCGGGCACGGCGTGCTCCACGAACAGGTCCCCCGGGGCGACCCGCGATCCCATCACGCCGAGGTCGGGCGGAACGCGTGCGAAGGCCGTCCCTAGGCGCTCGGCGGCGACGAACAGGAGCAAGGCGTCGAGCCGATCGCCGCGCCGGCCGGCCTCCGCGCTCCCCCCGGCCGCGAGGATCTGACGCGCGAACGACGGCAGGAAGGGATCGAAGGTCGCGGAGAGCCGCCCACCCGCGAGCTCTCGGAGATCCTCCGGATCCCGAACGCTCCGGAACTCGAGGGGTGACTGCGGACCCTCCGGCGCGTGCATCGGATCTCCCGTGCGCCCGGCATCCGTGCGAGCGGGATAACGACCGGAGGGCCGTCCGGGCCAAAGGGAAAGAGTATGGGGGGTGCCCCGTTCGCCTCCGCGAGGGGAGGGGGTGAGCGGCACCGCGGCGAGCACGGCGACGGTCCCGGCGCCCTCGCTCGACGTGCACGGGCGGTACCACGTCGGCGGCCAGCTCTCGTACATGACGATCGGGGCCTACGTGTTCCTGATCCTGCTGCTCTACTTCGTGCTCCTGCACAGCGCTGCGATCAGCTACCCGTGGGGCATCGAGCTCGTGATCGTGGCCACGGTGTTCCTCATGGTCCGCTACCTGTCGACGAACTACACGATCGACGACGCGTACCTGCGGGCGTGGCGCCTGCTCGGCGGCCGGCGGGTCCGGCTGTCCGAGGTCCGGAAGATCGAGTTCCTCCGGCTGCGGGACCTCGCGCCGACCGGCTTCTTCGGCTCCTGGGGGTGGCGCGGGCGGATGTGGAGCCCGAGGATCGGCACGTTCGACGCGCTCTACACGGACCCCGCCGGCATCCTCGTGACGGTGGGCGAGGTGCCGATCTTCATCTCGCCGCGGCACTCGCAGGAGTTCGCGCGCGAGCTCTCCCGGCGCGTGCGGTCGTACACCGGGGCGCTCGAGGTCGACGCCGGGCGTCCCGGCGGGTCCTTCTAGCGCGCGGGCTCAGTACGTCGGAAGGCTCGGGTCGATGCGCTGCGCCCACGCGGTGATGCCTCCCGCCAGGGAGCGCACGTGCGTGAACCCGAGATCGAGGAGCAGCCGGGTCGCCTGCGCCGACCGACCTCCGCTGCGGCAGTAGAGGACGAGCTCCCGCGCGCTGGTCAGCTCCTGCAGCCGGTCGGGGAGCTCGGCCCGCGGGATCAGCTTCGCGCCCTCGAGGTGGACGATGCCCCACTCGTTGGGCTCGCGGACGTCGACGAGCAGCGGGGGGGCCGGGCCGGCGAGCTCGTCGCGCAGCTGCTCGGGCGTGATCTCGGGCACCGCGCCCCCGGCGCCGGCCGACGCGGTCGGCGCGACGCCGCAGAACGCCGGGTAGTCGATGAGCCCGGTCTGGGTCGGGTGCGCGGAGCAGAGGACGCAGTCCGGGTCCTTCCGCACCCGGAGCTCGCGGAAGCGCATCGCCAACGCGTCGTAGAGGAGGAGCCGGCCGATCAGCGGTTCGCCCCGGCCGAGCAGGAGCTTGACGGTCTCGGTGGCCTGCACGAGCCCGATCAGGCCGGGGAGGACACCCAGGACGCCGCCCTCGGCGCAGGACGGCACCAGGTCGGGCGGCGGGGGCTCGGGGTACAGGCAACGGTAGCAGGGGCCGTGGCGCGCGTCGAAGACGCTCGCCTGGCCCTCGAACCGGTAGATCGATCCGTAGACGTTGGGTTTCCCGAGGAGCACGCAGGCGTCGTTGACCAGGTAGCGCGTCGGGAAGTTGTCGGTCCCGTCGATGACGACGTCGTACGGCCGGAGCACGTCCATCGCGTTCGCGGACGACAGGTGGCCCGGCACCGGGACGACCTTCACGCCGGGATTGAGACCCGCCAGTCGGTCCCGCGCGGCCTCGAGCTTCGGTCGTCCGAGGTCGGCGGTCGAGTAGAGCACCTGGCGCTGCAGGTTCGAGAGGTCGACCTCGTCGAAGTCCACGAGCCCGATCTCGCCGACGCCCGCGGCCGCGAGGTAGAGGGCCGTCGGCGACCCGAGTCCACCGGCGCCGACGAGGAGGACCTTGGACCGACGCAGCCGCTTCTGTCCCTCGACGCCGACCTCGGGGAGCAGCAGATGCCGGCTGTACCGGCGGAGCTCCTCGCGGTCCAGCCGGTCCGTCGGCGGCTCCGCGACCATCGGGAGCGCGGTGAGGGGCGAAGGGCGACCGGCGCCCTCCGAGGGCGCGCCGCCGGCGATCGCCGGCACGATCGAGACCACGTCCTGGTCCCGGACGGGCGTCGCGTCGCGCGCGAGCGAGCGGACGTCCTCGTCGTTGAGGTAGACCGTGACGAAGTTCCGGAGCTTCCCGTCGGGGGAGAAGAGGTGCTTACGAAGGGCGGGGTACGTCGCGGCTACCTCCGCGACGACCGCGCCGACGGTCGCGGCCTCCACCGAGACCTCCGATCGGCCGTCCGCCATCCCCCGGAGGGGAGTCGGGATCCGCACCGAGACCCGCGGCATGCCGGCTACCGGGGCGACGCCGCTCATAGGCTCTCCGGTACCCGCGGACCCCGCGGAGGAACCACCTCCAGGCGGACCTCGCAGAACCGCCGCGACGGCTCGTCGAGCTCGAACGCTCCGACCGCGGGCGTCGCCTCGGCCGTGACGCTGAGGACGACGTAGGTGTACCAGGGCCAGGCATGGTCCTGATCGAACTGGGACGGTCGCGCCGGGTGATCGGGATGCGAGTGGTAGAAACCGGCCACCACTCGGTCGGTCCCATCGTGGCGACGCTCGGCGTCGCGGAGCTCGCGCGGTGCGATCACGAACCGCCGGCGGCGCTCCCCGTCGAACTCGTTGGAGGCCGGCTCGACCGACACCACCGTCCGGGGCGCGGCCGGGTCGCCGGGATCCGGCGCCGCGATCAGGAAGCCGCAGCATTCGTCGGGGTAGACGTCGCGCGCGTGCCGCCGGATCTGCTCGAGCGCCTCGGTCCCCAGGCGAAGGCTCCTCATCGGCTCTCCGGCTCGCTTCGCGGACGGCCGGCGTCGGGGAGGATGGTGACCACCACCGCTCCGGGGTGACGACGGCCGACCTCCAGGGCCGCGACGACCGCGGCGCCGGCGGACGCCCCGACGAACAGCCCTTCCTCCCGGGCGAGCCGACGCCGCATCGCGAGCGCCTCCTCGGTCTCCACGCGCAGGGTCGTGTCCACGAGCGACGCGTCGTACGTGCCGGGCCGGCGCGCGGTGGGCAGATGCTTCAGCCCCTCCAGCCCGTGGAGCGGACCGTCCGGCTCGACGGCCCATACGCGCAGGTCGGCGCGGCGTTCCCGGAGGAAGCGCGCGGTCCCCGAGATGGTGCCGCCGGTGCCGACCCCGGCGACCAGGTCGGTGACCCGTCCCTCGGACTGGGCCCAGATCTCCGGCCCGGTCGTCCGGTAGTGCGCGTGCGGGTTCGCGGCGTGGTTGTACTGGTCCGGATAGAAGTAGCGATCCGGCTGCTCCTCCGCCCGGCGCCGCGCCTCCGCCTGGGCGCCGTCGGTCCCTTCGGCGGGGTCGGTGAAGACCACGCGCGCCCCGTACCCGAGCACCCGCTCGAGGC
>JASHWL010000198.1 GCA_030044105.1 Thermoplasmata archaeon | reverse complement strand
TTCCACATCGCCAAGCAGATGACCACGGTCGAGGGCGGCGCGGTGCTCACCCCGGACCACGAGGTCGCCGCGCGCGCCCGCCTGGTCCGCAGCCACGGCGAGGGGTCCGAGAAGTACGTGCACGTGGCCTACGGGCTCAACTTCCGGCCGACCGACCTCCTCTCCGCGATCGGCTCCGTGCAGCTGCGCAAGGTCGAGCGGTACCTCCGGACGCGCGGCGAGCTCGCCCGACGGTACCGGGAGCACTTGGCCCCGTACCTCGGCTTCCAGGAGATCCCCGAGTACGTGACCCAGCCGACCTGGATGATCTTCATGGCGCTCTGCCGGGACCGGGAGGAGCGGGACGCCTACGTGCGCTGGCTCGCGGCCCACGGGATCGACACCCGCATCCCCTGGCCCCCGGTGCACGCCCAGCCGTACTACGTCAAGGAGTTCGGCGCGTCCATCTTCCCCTCGGCGGACCGGACCTACGCCCGCGTGGTCTCGCTGCCGATGGGCAACGGCCTCACCTCGGACCAGGTGCAGACCGTGATCGACTCCTCGCTCGACTTCTTCCAGCAACGCGGCCGGTGACCCGATGCAGGAGTTCTACGCGGGCCGGACCGTGATGGTCACGGGGGCCGCGGGATTCCTCGGTTCCCACCTGGTCGAGCGGCTCACCGCCGCCGGGAGCCGGGTCCTCGCCGTCGACGCGGCGCCGGTGCCGGACGCGTGGGCCGGCGGCCGGACCGGCGACGGGTCGATCCGCTACGAGCGGCTCGACGTGACCGAGGGAGCCGCCCTCGGCGAGCTCGTCCGCGAGGAGCCCGTCGAGGTGCTCTTCCATCTCGCCGCCATCGCGAGCCCGCGGGCGTGCGCGCGGGACTTCGCGCGGGCGTTCGCGGTGAACGTCGAGGGCACGCACCGGGTGCTCGACGCGTCCGCGGAGGTGCCGCACTTCGTCTTCCTCTCGAGCGCGGCCGTCTACGGCGCGCCGGTGTCGCTGCCGATGGCGGAGGACCACCCGCTGCGCGGACGCGAGCCCTACGCCGTCACCAAGATCATGGGCGAGCTCCTGGTCGAGAACGCGGTCGCGAACTACGGGCGGCGGGCCTCGATCGTCCGCAACTTCAACGCCTTCGGACCCCGCCAGCCGACCGAGTACGTGATCCCCAGCGTCATCCGGCAGGCGCTCACGACCGGACGGATCGAGCTGTGGAGCGGTGCCCCGGTACGCGACCTCATGTTCGTCGACAACACGGAGGACGCGATCCTCACGGTCGGCGCCCGATCCCGGGGCGGTACGTACAACGTCGGGAGCGGGCGGGGCGTGAGGATGGCCGAGCTGGCCCAGCTCATCGCGGCGAAGGTCGGGCACGACATCCCGGTCCAGGACCTGGGCAAGGAGGTCACGGGGAGTCCGGCGCTCGTCGCCGACGTCCGCCGCCTCCAGGACCTCGGCTGGTCCGAGACCGTCCCGTTCGACGTCGGGCTCGCGCGCACCGTCGACTGGTACCGCGGATGAACCGGCCCCTCCGCATCCTCGTCGCCACCCCCCTCCCTCCCGAGGTGACCGGGGGGATCGAGGAGTACGCGTTCTCGGTCATCGACGCGCTCCGGGCCGCCGGGAACGAGGTCCAGGTGTTCACCACCCGGTACGGCCCGCGCGCCGCGCGGTCGCCGGCCGTCTACGGCATGACCTCGGTGCGCGCCCGGGATCTCCTCGGGCGGCCGGTCTGCTTCCACCCCCGATCGTACCGGAAGCTGTTCGGCCTGGTGCGGCGGGCCGACGTCGTGCACGTGCACATGCCGTTCCCCTTCATCGAGGCCGTGGCGGCGGTCTACGCCAGGATCCTGGGGAAGCCGCTGGTCGTCACGTACCACATGGACGCGGTCGTCGATCGCAGCGAGCGGGGACCGGTGCGCTGGCTCCACCGGGCGGCCGAGCGTCTGTACCGGGTCTTCTCGGCCGTGCCCGCTGTCGACCTCGCCGACCGGGTCTGCACGAACACGCGCGCCTACGCGCTCCAGTCGCCGGTGCTGCGGAGCCGGATGGACCGGGTGATCGTGGTGCACCAGGGGATCGACCCGAAGAAGTTCGGCGAGCTCTCGCGGCCGCGCGCCGCCGAGGTCCGCCGCGAGCTGCTCGGCGACCGGTACACGCAGCTCGTCTGCTTCGTGGGACGGCTGGTACCGTACAAGGGGCTAGGGGTCCTGCTCGATGCGGTCCGCCATCGCGGCACGGACCGCACCCTGTACGTGATCGGCGGTCGCGGTCCCGAGGAGCCCGCCCTTCGGCGGGCGGTCGCCGAGCACCAGCTCACCAACGTCCGGTTCCTCGGTTTCGTGCCCGATCGGGACCTGATGAACCTGTTCGGGGCGTCGGACCTGGTGGTCTCGCCCTCGGTCAGCGCCCTCGAATCGACCCCGATCACGCTCCTGTACGCGTCCGCGGCCGGGACCCCCGTGCTGGGGACGGACGTCGGAGGCACCGGGGAGACGATCCCGAACGACGGCCATGCCGGTCTGGTGGTGCCGCCCCGCAACGTCGGCGCCCTCGACGCGGCGATCGGCCGCCTCCTGGAACCGGCCGCGGCGCGCCCGACGCCCGCGCCCCCCCGCTTCTGGTCGGACGTCGCGATGGACTACAGCAACGTGATGGTCCAGCTCCGCCTGTCTCCGGCGGATCGACCGATGCCGCAGGTCGACGCCCACCCGGCCACCTACCTCGGACCCGCGGAGACGTTCGGAGGAAAGTGACCGCGCCGGATCCCGCGGGAGGGATCCGGGTCGGTCGCATCTCCGACTTCCGGGCCCTCGGACGCCTCTACGCCGGTCGGTCCGACGAGGACCGCCAGCGCTTCCATCCGTTCCCCGGAGGGCGCGGGCTCGCGCCGCTGGTCTTCCTGGTCCTCCTCGTCGCGCAGCGGCTCTACCCGCTGCTGGTCCGTCTCTGGCCGACCTGGGGCTTCGCCTTCGTCGTGAGCGTCGGCGACGCGCCCCGCACGATCGACGGGTTCGTGTACCTGCGCGTGCGGCGGCTCGGCCCCCAGGGCTACATCGTGAACATCGGCACCCAGGTCGGTCCGGCCGCGCGGGGGAAGGGGGTCGGGCCGCGGATGATCCTCGCGCTCGCGGACGTGGCCCGGGCCCGCGGCGTCGCCCAGATCGAGACCCAGGCCTACGCGTGGAACTCCCAGTCGCTCCGGATGGGCGAGAAGCTCGGCTTCCACGAGCCGAGCGATCCGAAGCTCGCCCGGCAGATGACCCCGCGCGGCGAGGTCATCACCCACGTCCTCGACCTCGTGCCGCCGCCGCCGGCGCCGCCCGCCGACGATCGGTCGCCGCCGGGCCCGGCGCAGGGATTCCGCCGCGCGACGATCTCCGACTTCCGGCAGCTGGGCCGGCTCTACGCGTCGCGTCCCGAGCCGGACCGCCGCATGTTCCACCCGTTCCCCGAGGGTCGGAGGCGGGCGCCCTGGATCTTCTTCACCCTCCTCGTCGCGCAGAGCCTCCGGCGGGTCCTGGTCCACCTCCGGCTCTCGTGGATGTTCTCGTTCGTCGTCTACACGGGCGAGGACGGCCGCACGGTCGACGGATTCATCTATCTCCGCGTGCGGCGCCGCAACGCGACCGGCCTGACCGCGAACATCGGCACCCAGGTCGGCCCGCGGGCCCGCGGGAAGGGCGTGGGACCCCGCCTCATCCTCGCCCTCTCGGAGGTGGCGCGCGCCGAGGGCATCACGCGCTTCGAGACCGAGGCGTACGAGGGCAACCTCGCCTCGATCCGGATGTGCGAGAAGGTCGGGTTCCGCCAGGTCCCGGAGGCGCCGGAGCAGCGCCACCGCAACCGCTACGGCGCCGAGGTCCGGCTGGTGCTCGACCTCGCGCCGGCGGCGCCGGCCGTCCCGCCCGAGCCCCGCTGGGTCCGCGGCGCGACGGCCGCCGCCCTGCTCGCGACGTTCGCGATCATCGCCGTGCTCCGCTGGCAGATCCTGTTCTCGTACCCGTACCCGTCGGGCGGCGACATCGCCGAGCAGCTGTACTGGTCGCACATCTGGCTGGGCACGGCGTTCCCGAGCCAGGTGACGGCCTGGTGGATCCCGCCGGTCTACATCTGGACGGTCTACATTCCGTTCACCCATCTCTTCCCGCTGTTCACGGGCCAGCGCCTGCTGATGGGCTTCGTGCCGGCGCTGCTGGTGTTCCCCGCGTACTTCCTCCTGCGGGAGGCGCGCGTCAACCGCCCGATCGCGCTGTTCGGCGCGGCGCTGCTCGCGCTGGCGGCCCCCCTGAGCCTGATGGTGACCTGGAACGCCGGCTACGACCTGTTCGGGATGGTCTGCGCGCTGATCTTCTTCGGGGGGCTGATCGGCGCGCTGCGGACCCGCCAGGGCAGCTACATCGTGGTCGCGGCCCTCGGGTTCGGGCTCACCGCCGGGGCCCATGACCTCGCGTTCGCGTTCCTCTGCCTCGGGTTCGTCTGGGCCGCGATCCTCGCGTTCCTGCTGCTCCCGGGCCGGCGGGCGACGGGGAAGCTGCTCGGGCTGGTCACGCTCGGCGGCCTGATCTGCGCGGCCCCGTTCGCGCTCGTCTACCTCACGCTCGCCGCCCAGACGGGGAACGTCGGGGGCGCGATCACGACCTCCGCGCTGAACGCGCTCGCCCAGCAGTTCTTCCCGTTCGTCTGGAGCGGCGGCACCGTCTGGTCGAACCTGATCTACGCGGACACGATCCTCTCGATCCTGGGCGTCCTGGCGCTGCTCGTCGCGCGGCTGCGGAAGCCCGAGACCCCCGTCCTCCTCGCGATCCTCCTCTCGGGCACGACCCTCAGCGCGGCCTACCCGCAGCTGCCCGAGCGGGGGCTCTACTTCGTGCCGCTCGGGCTCTACCCGCTCCTCGCGGTCTTCCTGCAGATCGTCTACGACGTGGCCGCCGGTCGTCGCCGGCCCGCCCCGCGACCGGCCCCCTCGTCCGCGGCCCCCGCGGGAGCGACCCCGTCGGCCGCGCCGAGCGCCCCGACGGCGGTGAGCCCGACCCTTCGATCTCGGGCGCTCCGCCGTCCGACGCCCCGGGTGGCGATCGCCGGCTCGGTGGCCCTCGTGGTGATGGGG
>JASHWL010000029.1 GCA_030044105.1 Thermoplasmata archaeon | reverse complement strand
AAACGAAGGTTCATCTTCCCGGCGGCGTCCCTCCCGCCCATGGCGGACGACCGCGCGGCGACCGCGGCCGCGGCCGAGGCGGTCGAGCGATCGGTCGCCGACCGGATCGCCCCCTCCGTCGAGTTCCTCGAGCGGGTGGCCCGGGTCCGCGAGCGACTGGTCGCGCGTGCCCAGGCGGCGGCGCGGGAGCGGTCGAGCCCGCTCGTGCGCGCCCTGGTCGCGGGCAGCGCGGCCCGGGGGACCTTCCTCCAGGACCGGCTGGACGTCGATCTGTTCCTCCTCTTCCCTCCCGACCTCGGGCGGGACCGGCTCCGGGAGGAGGGGCTCGCGCTCGGACGGGCCGTCCTGACCGAACCCGAGACCCGATACGCGGAGCATCCGTACCTGCGCGGGTCGTTCGAGGGGTTCCGGGTCGACGCGGTCCCCGGCTACGCCGTGAGCGATCCCTCGGCTCCCCTCTCCCCGGTCGACCGGACGCCCTTCCACCAGGCCTACCTCGCCGAGCGCGAGAGCCCCGAGCTGATCGCGCAGGTGCGCCTCACGAAGCAGTTCCTGCGGAGCCTCGGCGTCTACGGCTCCGAGGCCCGGACCGAGGGGTTCTCGGGGTACCTGGTGGAGCTCCTGGTCCTCCGGTTCGGGTCGCTCCGGGGCATGCTGCAGGCGGCGCGGGGCTGGCGGCTCCCGGTCCGCCTCGCCGAGCCCGGCCACGAGCCGCCGCGCCTCCCCGCCGATGTGGCGCTGATCCTCCCGGACCCGGTGGACCCGCACCGGAACGTCGCGAGCGCGCTCTCGCGCCGCAACCTCGCCCTGGTGGTCCTCGCGGCCCAGGAGTACCTGCGCCACCCCGCGGAGTCGTGGTTCACCCCGCGCGCCCACCCGACGCTCTCCCGGACGGAGGCGGTGCGCCGCGTGGAAGCGCGCGCGAGCCACGTCACGGTCGTGCGACTGCCGCGGCCCGACCTCGTCGACGACACGCTGTACCCCCAGGTGCGCAAGGCCGAGCGCGCGTTCGCGGAGGAGATCGCGCGGGCGGGGTTCGAGGTGATCGGGTCCGCCAGCTCCGCCGGCGCGGACCGCGTGCTGGTCGCGGTGGAGGTGGCGCATGCGCGGCGGAGCGCCGTGCGCGTCCAGGAGGGCCCGCCCGCCGGGCTCGACCGGGTGGGCCACTTCCTCGAGAAGTGGGCCGCGCCGGACGCGCCCGTGCACCAGGGGCCGTTCGTGCGGCCCGACGGCCATCTCGCGGTCGAGGCACGCCGGTCCGATCGCGAGCTCGAGGAGGTCGTGCGCGGGTTCGTCCCGCGGCTCGCGCTCGGCAAGGACCTGACGCCCCGCACGCCCGAGGCGGTCGAGATCTTCCCGCTCGCGGGGGTGCCGGAATCCGCCGTCCTCGAGGAGGTCCTCGGGGAGCTGCTCGCGAAGCGACTCCCCTGGCTCGCGACGGGCTAGAGCGCGGTCGGGGACAGGTTCAGGAGCAGGAACCACAGCGCCAGGAACCCGAAGAACTCGAGCATGATGAGGCCCGCCCAGTCGCCCTTCGTGAAGAGGCTGGAGCCCGACCTCAGCCGCCCGATGAGGATCGGGCTCGCGCCGATCACGACCAGCCCGATGCCGAACGGGACGAGCGAAGGAAGCCCCACGATTGTCAGCACCCAGCCGAGGACGCCGAGGAGGACCGTGACGAGACCCGCGAGCATGAGGCCCGTTCCGAGCTCGAACTCCTTCTTCGCATACCCGACCTCGTCGAACACGGGGAACTCGAAGGCCGCGGCCTCCTCGTCCTCGAGCTTCCGGCGCGCCTTCTTCGCCACGGCTACGACCTCCCGGCGGCGCGCGCCGATCGGTAGAGCTCCTCGGCGTGGTACGAGCTGCGCACCAGCGGCCCCGCCTCGACGCCCGCGAATCCGGCGCGGACCGCCGCGCCCCGCAGCTCGTCGAACTCCGCCGGGGGAACGTAGCGCGCCACGGGGCGGTGCTCCGCGGTGGGACGCAGGTACTGCCCCAGCGTCAGGAGGTCGACGCCCGCCGTCCGGAGGTCCCCGAAGGCGGTCTCCAGCTCCTCCCGGGACTCCCCCAGGCCCAGCATGATCGAGCTCTTGGTCACGAGGCGCGGGGCGGACCGGCGGACCCGGGCGAGCAGCTCCAGCGAGCGATCGTAGCCCGCCCGGCGGTCCCGGACCTGCGGGCTCAGCGACTGCACGGTCTCGAGGTTGTGCGCGAGCACGTCCGGCGGGTCGGCGAGGATCGTGGCGACGGCCCGGTCGGCGCCTCCCAGATCGCCGATCAAGAGCTCGACGAGCGCCTGGGGCGCCGCGGTCCGGAGGCTCCGGACCGTCTCCGCCAGGATCGCCGCGCCGCCGTCGTCCAGGTCGTCCCGGCAGACCTGCGTGAGCACCACGTAGCGGAGGCCCCACTCGGCCACGGCCGCGGCGACGCGCGTGGGCTCGCTCGCGTCGACGACCCCCCGCGGCCAGCGGGTGGTGACGGCGCAGAACGAGCACCGCCGGGTGCACTCCGTGCCGAGCAGCATCAGGGTCGCCGTCCCGGCCGACCAGCACTCGGGCAGGTTCGGGCAGCGGGCCTCCCGGCAGACCGTGCCGAGGCCCTGCCGGTGGAGGAGGGCACGGACCTCGGGATACTGGGCTCCCCGGGGCGGCCGGGTCCGGATCCACGACGGGAGCGTCCCCGGCGTCGGGGAACCCGGCAACAGGACGACGCCCGAAGTCACGGCGCGGCGACGCGGGGTCGTGGTTTAGCGTTTTCTCGGGCGCCCGCCCTCGGTGCGCTCCTCGAGCAGCGTCGTGAGGAGGCTCGCCGGCAGGTCGTCCATCCCGACCTGGCTCGACTCGCCCGAGCCGGCGGCGTCCAGCGTCACGAGGCCGTCGCGCTCGAGCTCCTTGAGCGTCCGCCAGAACGTCGTGCGGCTCATCGCGGGCGCTCCGAGCTCCTCGACCAGCGCGGAGTGCGTCGTGCGCAGCTTCTGGCTCGGGACCGACGCCCCCTTGCGCTTGAGCGACCGGCTGAGCGCGAGCAGCACGCTCAGCTGGTTGGTCGAGAGCGCCTCCAGGTGATCCTCGGTCATCGTCGGGAGCAGCGAGCCCTTCGCCCGGCGGACGTGCTCGGAGGAGATCGCGTCGGCGCCGGCCTCCTCGGCGGTGTGGGCGGCCCCGCTGAGGATCTCGATCGCGAACCGCGCGTCGCCGTTGGGCGCCGCGATGCGCGCGATCTGGTCGAGCACGTCCCGGTCGTAGCTCCCGGGCCGCAGCGCGAGCCGGGCCCGGTCCTCGAGGATGTCGGTGAGCGCCGCCCGATCGTACGGGGGGAGCGCGAGCCGGTGGGTGACCCCGAAGCTCGAGCGGCTCGCGGGGTCGAGGAACGGCAGCAGGTCCTCGACCGCGACCAGCACGAGCGAGATCGAGCCCAGCTCGACCTCGTGCGAGCGCGAGAGCAGGTAGACCAGCTTGGTCTCCTGGCGCACGAGCGCCGAGGCCTCGTCCAGCAGCACGATCAGGTGCTGCGGGCTGCGTCGCAGCCCCTGCTCGAAGACGTCGATCATCTCCGAGAGGCTGTAGCCGCGGTCGGGCAGGGAGACGTGGACGCTCCGCAGGAGGTCCAGCATCACCGTGCGGTCGCTCGCGCGGCGCCAGCAGTTCACGTAGGCGGAGCGCACGGGCAGGTTCCCGAGGCGACCCGCCCGCTCGAGGTCGGCCGCGAGGCGCCGGACGAGCGCCGTCTTGCCGCTCCCGACGCCGCCGGTCACGAGGCAGTGGTACGCCAGCCCCTTCGCGAGGCTCGCGCGGAACCGGCGCTCCAGCACGCCGAGCTCCGGCTCGCGGTGGACGAGCCGGCTCGGGAGATACGACGGGTCGAGCGTCTCCTCGGCGAGGAAGATCGAAGCGGGGGGGCTCATGGGAGCCGGGGGCGGACCCGGCGGACCAATATCACCTTCGCCGTCGGGCCCGCGGGGCGGACCCCCGTCGCCCCGCGCGGACCCACCGCTCCAGCCGATCCGCCAGGTCCGAGGTGAGCCCGCGGGGCGGCGCCCGCGCGTCGACGACGATCCAGCCGCCCGACCGGGCCAGTCGCCGGTACTCCGCGGCGACCCGTCGCTGTACTTCCGCGCGCTCCAGCGGGGCCCGCGCGCGGGCCCGCCGTCGCCGCCGGCGCGCCGCCTCCTCCGGGGCGAGATCGAGCAGGACCACGCGGTCCGGCACCACCGTGGCTTCGCGCTGCAGCCGGGCGAGCCGGGCCCGCGCCGTCGGCGGGAGCGCGCTGCCCTGGTAGGCGAGCGTGGAGTAGAACGAGCGATCGGTCAGCACGAGATCGTGGCGGGCGAGGTCCCGCTCGAGCGCGGGTCGCGCGACGAACCGATCGAGGGTGAAATAGACCGCGCCGGTCCAGGCGTCGGAGGCGCCGGCCCGCTGCGCCAGGGCGCCGAGGGCGGGGTCCGCCGGCTCGCGGCGGCGCCCGACGGAGAGACCGCGGGCGCGGAGCGCCCGCGCGAGCGAGGCGACCAGCGTGGACTTCCCCGACCCGTCGATCCCCTCCACGGCGACGAGCCGTCCGGTCATGGGATCGGCCGATCCCTCGTTCCGGGCCGGAAGCCGTAGACGCGTTCCACCGAATCGACGAACGGTCGCTGGAGGCGCTCGACCCCGTCGGGCCCCTCGGCCGCGATCGCCTGGGCGCGGCGCGGCACGGTCGCGAGATCGAGGACGGCGCCGGGTCGTCGTGGATCGTCCAGGAAGTCGGTCTCGAGGAACCACGGCGCGGGATCGTGCTCGACCTCGCGCACGAGCTCCCGCTTCGCCAGGTACGAGGGGACCACGCCCGAGGTCGACGTCGCGCGGGACCGCGTGTAGTGCTTGACCACGCGCGCGGGCGGGACCCCGGCCGCGCGCGCCCGCTCCGCGAGCTCGGCGAACCCGGCGGCGTCGAGGTCGCTCGAGTGGACCACGAGCGGGCACCCCACGTCGTGCGCCACGTCGAGCGCGTGCCGGAAGACGGCCCCCAGCCCCGCCGCGACCTCGTCCGAGACGGCGAAATGCGCCTGCCCCACCTCCCCGAGCGCGACGGCCCGCCGGTCCCGGATCAGCGCGCCCGCCAGGTCGAGCGCGCGGCGCTGCAGCTCGATCGCCGCCTCCAGCCCCACGGCGTCCGTCGCCGTGACGAGGTCGATGGGGTAGGGCGCGATCACCGGGTACGCGACGACCCCGGCCTGCGCTCGAACCTGCTCGGCCAGATGGAACGTCGTCTCGAACTGCTCGCGGTAGCCGTCGATCGTCGTCGGCGGTCCGGGCCGGTAGTTCTGCGTCGCGAGGAACAGGTGGGTCCCGCCCGCCGCGCGGAAGCGCTCCGCGGCGCGGACCCCCTCGCCGGTCGGCGAGAGATGACAGTGGTGGTCCACGACCGGCAGTCCACTCGGCAGCGGCA
>JASHWL010000197.1 GCA_030044105.1 Thermoplasmata archaeon | reverse complement strand
CAACGCGGGCAGCCCGAACGGCCTGGGCGGCGACGGGGGCAACGGGGGGAACGGCGGCGACGGCGGGAACGGCGGCAAGGGCGGAGCCGGCGGGAACGCCGGCGGCGGCGGCGACGCGATCGGGGGAGGCTACTACTCCAACGGGACCGTGAGCTCCTCGATCGGCGCGGCCGTCCTCTTCAACTACCTCTCGGCCGGCCCCGGCGGACTCGGAGGATGCGGACCGAGCAACCTCTATGCCTGTGGCGGCGACGGCGCCTTCGGTGCACCGGGCGGCAACGGCGGCTCGGGCGGGACGAACGGGACCAACCTGCTGTCGTCCGGAGCGCTCGGCGTCCCCGGCGCGAGCGGGGCCCCCGGGTCCTCGGGCGCGACCGGCGCCAATGGGGCGACCGGGTCGAACGGGAAGGCGGGGACCTCGAGCTACACGAACGACAACTGAGGCCGGGGCCGGCCCGGCCGCACCACCGCCGACCGCGGCGGAGAGCGGGCGTGGGAGCCGTCCGGGAGGGGCCACGCTCCGTGCGACGAGGGACAGGTCCGGGTTCGGTCCGTCGCGCTCCCGGGCGTCGAGCTACGCCGGGCGGGTCGTCGTGACTTGGAGGAGGTCGCGCAGGGTAGCGAGCCGCGGGCCACCCCAATCCTCTTCCGCGTCGATCCGGAACGCGGACCCCGGGTCCTCGCCGGGAAACCGGTAGAGGAAGGGCGAGAGCCCCACCGCACGAGCTCCCGTGAGCTCTCGGCTCCCTCCGTCTCCGACGTAGGCGCATTCCCGAGCGGAGAGGTCCAACCGCCGGAGCGCGGTTGCGTACATCCGGGGATCCGGCTTCCGGAACCCTTCCTCGCAGGAGAACACCGTCGCATCAAAACGCCTCGAGAGCGGCGTCTCGCGCCAGAGTCGGGGAGTTTCCTCGGAGGTGTCGGTCACGAGCGCGAGACGCAACCCCGCCTTCCGCAAGACGTCGAGGTCCGGGAGCAGGGGATCGCTCGATCGGAGGATCTCCCGCGTGAACTCCTGACGGACCCGAACCGCCCGGTCGATCCCCTCGCCGGAGGGGTAGGCTCCGAGCTCACGAGCGAGCCGTTCGAGTGTTTCCGCGGTCGGTCCGAACGCGCCCCGGGCGCGCTCATCGAATGTCTCGGTCCATCGCTGTTCGAACGCGGACGGACTCACTCCGAGGGCTTTGGCCATCTCGAACAGGTGGGGCATCCGTTCCGACTTCGACCCCGTCGGAACGAGCGTTCCGTAGAGGTCCAAGAGCACGCCGGAGAACGGAGGACTGCGGGCCCGACCGCTCGGACGTTCGGGCTCCATCCCGCGGAACTGCGGAGACACTACAAAGCGCTACCGACGCGACCGATCTTCCGCTCCCCCGGACCGCGCGCGGGGGGGGGCGGGGCCGCACCCGGCCCGCAAGGCTCTGCCGGGACACCGAACGCCGAACGACTGCTGCGCGGAAGTCACTCCATTCCACGGACATCTCTATGGAATCCGATCGGGGCTCACTCCCGGTCTCGTCTTCGTCGAGCCGCCTTGCTCCGGTCCGATCCTCGGGGGCCGGACCCAGGTCGAGCCACGTCAAGGGAAGCGGCTTTGATGGTCGGTGCATTCTGCCGGGCACCCACCCGGGCATGCACCCACGTCACTCCCCCACGGCGAGTCGGCATGACTGAAGCGAGCCGTGTCCCGGACTCGAACCCCGCGCCAGAGCTCGCGCGAGCGAATCCGGGTTACTTCCGTTCTCATCCCAGGGCGGCGCGCTCGCTCGTCATCGGGCTGCTGGTCATCGGGGTGATCGTTGTGGCGGTGTGGGTCGTTCCAGTACCCCATACGTACTCTCTCTCGATGAGGGGCTCCGACTCGCCGCTCTCCTTTCCCGTGACGAGGAACGTGACCTTCCCGACGGGAAGCGAGGTTCAGGGGACGTGGTCCTCGTCGTGCCCGGGAGACCTCGGGTTCAGCATCTTCGTCGGGACGGTCACGGGCACTTCCGTGTACGGATCGGGGGGTTTCCCGGCGGGCTCTCACGGTCCGATCTCGGCCGCGTTTAGCTTTCGAGCCTCGACCGACCCCTATGTCTTTGCCTTCTGGTGCACGGGCTCGGCCAACCTGACGGCGTCGGTGACGGGTTCGTACTCAGTCCCTCTGCTCTAGCGACCCTCCACCCCGCGGCGCTCGGGGGTCCCCCAACCGCCGTCACGGGCATGCGCGATCGGCGGGCGCGCAACCGACCGTCCCGGGAACGGCCCGACCGGGGCCGATCGCGCCCTCGGACCGCGCGACCGTGGCGCCCGCGCGCGGTTCCGTCGGGCGCTCCTCCCGGGCGATCCATGGCGCGGTCCGAGAGAGGGCGAACCGCGCCGGTATTCCGGCGAACGGAGGAGCTGGGAGACCTCCCCGCGGGAGCCCCGACTCCACCGCCGGCCGGAGGCTCCCGGGCTCTGATGCGGCCATCATTGCCGGTGAGAAACATGCGAGGATTTACCTAGGCCTCTTTCGTCGAATCCGAGAGGCGAATGCCTCGGAGAACAGCCATGCTGGGGAGAACGAAGAAGTGGATGGGACTCGGTGTCGGGGCCGGACTGGCCGTTGCGATCGCGGTCGGACTGCTGCTAACCGTACCGTTGAACGCCGCCGGAAGTACGTTTATGGCGAACGCGCAGAGCGTCTCGGTGAGCAGCTGCGCCACCGGGACCTATCCGGAGTACGTGACCTACGATCCCGTCAACCGGTACTTCTACGTGGACAACGTTGAGGGCGGGTCGATCTCGGTGTTCAAGGGCACCTGCACGCTGGTCACTACCATCGCCCTGCCGACCGGCGCCTCGCCCCGCGGGAACGCGTACGACGCGTCGAACAACTACATCTACGTCGCAGACGAGACCCTGAACCAGCTCTACGTCATCTCGGGGACGAAGGTCATTCAGACCATCGCGAGCGAGTCGAACGGCGGCGAGCAATCTTTGGCCGCGCCGTGGGGAGTCGCCTACGACCCGGCCGGAGGCTTCTATGACGGTTCGGGCTACATCGTCGTCAGCAACTCGCAGGGTTCGTCGGTCTCCTTCTTCGCCACGCCCGCTCCGTCCACCGGGGCGACGCTGTACACCGAGACCCTGCCGGTGGGGTCGTGCCCCTCGAACATCGCCTACGTGCCCTTCTTCAGTGAGCTGCTGGTCGCGAACACCTGCTCCGACAACGTCACGGCGATCGGCGCGACGGTTCTCAATTACCTCGATCCCGGCATACCGGTCGGCAAGGCGCCCCAGGGGATCATATGGGATCCGGCGACGGAGGAGATCTACGTGGGGAACACGGGAGGAAAGAACCTCACGGTCATCTCGGACCTCTCGGTGGTGAGGTCGATCAAGGTGGGGACCGAGCCGATCGCCGTTGCGTTCGATCAGTCCAACCTGCACCTCTACGTCGCCAACCAGATCTCCGGGACGCTCTCGGTCATCGGCACCACCGACAAGGTGACCTCGACGATCACCCTCCCGGCGGGCGCGGACCCGGTGGACGTCGCGTGGGATGGGGCCAACGGCCACATGGTGGTCACCTCCTTCGATACGTCCACGGTCTACTCCCTCTCGTAGCTCGCCCGGGGGGATCGACGTTCGGGAACCTCTTCCACGGTCCGGGGCGCGTCACGCCCCGGGCCCCCTCGCTCCGACCGGCGCGTCGCGACCCCCGAAACGGGATGGGGAGTCCGCGCTTGACGTCGCGCACAGCATGCCGGCGTATCTCGGGACCGCGCGATTGGTCCTGCGACCGTTCTCCGAGGGCGATCTCCCCCACCTGATCGAGCTCGACAGCGACCCCGAGGTCATGCGCTACCTTTCGGGCGGAGTGCCCACTCCCCCGGAGTTGATCCGCACGGAGGTGCTCCCCCGGTTCCTGGGGTCGTACCGGCGGGAGCCTGGCTTCGGGGTGTGGGCGGCGGAGGAGCGATCCGCCGGTCGGTTCGTCGGGCGCTTCAGCCTCGAGTTCGAGTCGGGGGCGTCCCAGCGCGAGGCACGGCTCGGCTTCCGGCTCCGGCGCGCCGACTGGGGAAAGGGCTATGCGACGGAGGGGTCGATCGCGCTGATCGCACGGGGCTTCCTTGAGCTGCGCTTGGATCGGGTCTCGGCGTCCACCTACGAGCAGAACGCCCGATCGCGGCGCGTCCTGGAAAAGAGCGGGATGCGGCTCCGGCGACGGTATCGCCCCACGCTCGAGGAGCTTCAGGCTCGAGCGAGCTCGAGCGTCCGCCCCACGACCGTGTGGGAGGGGGACGAGGTCGAGTACTCGATCGATCGGAGCGAGTGGTCCCAGCCCCCGGCGCCGGTCGCGTGACGCGCGTTCGAGGGATGCCGGGGTCGGCTGCCGGAGGTCTCCGGAAGGGCCCCGGAACCTCGATGCTTCATTATCCGTATCCGTGTGTGTCGCGCCCCCGGTGAATTCTTGAGATATCGGCGGTCCGCGCCAAACGCTTAAGTGTCGAATCCGATGCAGCCGGTCGACCGCTGCAGGCAGCGTTCGGGGATCCGGGAGACCCTACGCATCCATGCGAAACGAAGGGGGGCGCACGCGTCCGTCGGGTATCCGATCGGACGGGACCCTCCGGTCCCCGGCCGCACCGTCCGCGGTGCCGAGATGCACCGCCCACCCGTGCGCGGTCCTCGGGACCCCATGAGCCAGCGTGAGATCCCCGCCGGCTCGGCGCCCGGTGCCGCGCGGGCGGAGAGCGTGCGCACCGCGGAGCCGCGGCCGACCCGGCCGTCGCTGGGCGTCCCGTGGTCGCAGCCCGATCTGGGGGAGGAGGAGCGCCGCGCGGTCGCCGCCGTGCTCGAGTCCGGTTGGCTCGGCATGGGCCCCCGGACGAAGGAGTTCGAACGCGGCCTCTGCGAGTTCACCGGCGCGCACGAGTCGGTCGTGGTCAACAACGGGACCGCCGCCCTGATCACGGCACTGCTCGCGCACGGGATCCGCCCGGGGGACGAGGTCCTCGCCCCGACGTACACGTTCGCCGCCACCGTGAACAGCATCCTCGCCGTGGGGGCCCGGCCGGTCCTGCTCGACTGCGATCCCGGCACCCTCAACGTCACCCCCGAGATCGTCGAGACCGAGCTGCGGGAGCACCCCCGGGCCAAGGCGCTCCTCTTCGTGGACGTGGCCGGACAGCCCTGCGACCTCGCCGCGCTCGCCGAGCTCGCACGGAAGCGCTCGCTGCTCCTGATCGAGGACGCCGCCGAGGCGTTCGGCGCCGGCTACCGGGGTCGGCGCGTGGGCGGCTTCGACCACACCACCGTCTTCAGTTTCCACATCGCCAAGCAGATGACCACGGTCGAGGGCGGCGCGGTGCTCACCCCGGACCACGAGGTCGCCGCGCGCGCCCGCCTGGTCCGCAGCCACGGCGAGGGGTCCGAGAAGTACGTGCACGTGGCCTACGGGCTCAACTTCCGGCCGACCGACCTCCTCTCCGCGATCGGCTCCGTGCAGCTGCGCAAGGTCGA
>JASHWL010000196.1 GCA_030044105.1 Thermoplasmata archaeon | reverse complement strand
GGCGTCCTCCGTGGATCCCCAGCTCCTCGCGCTCGATGCGGTAGGCGAGCTCCGCTACCTCGTAGAGTGTCCACGGCTCGCGGAGATAGCGCTGGAAGGCGCCGACGAGCGCGACGCACATCGTCGACGTCCCGCCCAGGCCCGCCCCGGCGGGGGCGTCCGAGTGGAGGAACATCCGGATCGAGTCGGCGCTGCGCCCGTCGCTCAGAGAGGCCCGGAACGTCTTCAGGGTCGCCTTGACGAGGTCGAGCTCCCCGTTGTAGACCAGGTCCGACTCCTTCTGGTAGTTGATCGTCAGCGTGTAGTCCAGCGACTCGACCGAGGTCGTCCCCCGGCCATCCGGAGTCGTCTCGAGCGTCGCGTAGGCGAACTTGTTGATGGAGCAGTTGAGCACCGCCCCACCCTTCTCCTCCGGATAGGGCGACACGTCCGTTCCTCCGCCGGCGAAGGTGATGCGGAGAGGGGCCTTGCTGCGGAGAATCGTCATGGAGGCCCTTGGGACCCCGAGGCGGCGCTTAATCCTTGCCGAGCACGCGCGATGCGTGCGCAGGGTTCGCGGCCCGCGGGCACGTATACAGACGCTTGCCGGAGGAGTCTCGCCTTCGCCTAGGAGATCGGCGTTGGGGTGTCGTGACCGACTTCCCAACCGCTCGCGGCGACTCGAACCGTGGCCCCTCGCGTCGACCGGAGCGGCTGAACCGCCCCGTACGCCTCCCCCCACAGCCCCTCGAACCGGCTGACCTGCGCTCGCACGCGGGCCGCGTCGTCGAGCAGGACGGCGACCGGGGGGATGCGGCTGGACGCGCCCAGCGTCGGGAGACGGATGACCCGCTCGCGGTCCACGGTGTACACGTGGGCTGCGAGGGGACAGTAGTGCCGGACCTGAAGGCCGGCCAGCGCCCCGCCCGACTCTCGGTGGATCGCACGGCTGAAGCGGTAGTCCGCGGGCGTCGCGTCCGTCACCACCCGCACATTGACCCCTCGGCGGGCGAGCTGGCCCAGCGTCCGTGCCAGGGCGGCGCGGTACGAGACCGGCGTGGAGAGCGGGCGAACGATGGCCGTGGCCGATCGCTTCGCCGCGCCGAGCACCAGGAGCGCCGGGTGCGGCGCTCGCCCCTCGGGGGCGAGGATGCGCGGCCGCTCGGTCAGGCTCCCCGGCAGGGCCGGGGGTCGGGCCAGGGCCGGCTCGGAGCCGTGCACGAGGGCCTCGGCGAAGTGACCCGGGATCTCGGTCTCGTCCCGGTAGAAGAGCTCCAGGCGCCGGAAGAGGACGGCCGGACTGACCGCGTGGAAGGCCTGCGGATTGCGACCGTTCCCCGAGACCAGTCCGCGGTCCAAGAGACGGAGCAGCACGCGGTACCCGGTCGCGCGGTGAAGGCCCGCGACCTCCGACGCCTCCCGGGCCCCGAGCGGGCCGCGGATCAGCGCGAGGAACATCTTGCCCTCGCGGGGGGAGAGCCCGAGCAATCGGAGGCCCTGCACCACCGTCGCGGGGGTCTCGCCGACGCCGAGCTCGGGCTCGCCCGGGCCATCGGCATTCGCCGGACGCGGGCGCGACCCGCGTTCCATGCTTTCCGTCGCATACCCGTTCCGGTCCTGAGCGAAGCCGTTGCCCCGACGCTCGAACGCGCGGCCTCCCGTGGCCGCGCTCGAACCCCGGCCGGAAATGACGCCGTACGACGCGAGCTCTCGTTCCAAACTGAGACGTGATGCCTCAAAGCCCCCCGAGGACTGGTACATCGATGTGCGATGTGTATGGACACGTATATCAGCGTTTGGCCGACTCCGGCGTCTGGGGGCGTCGGATTGCGCCGACCGCTAGGCCGTGCCGACCCCGGGCCGCGCCGAGAGCTCCACGGAGATGGGACAGACGGAGGTCGCCAGCCCCCGAGATCGGGGCGGAGGGAGCGGCTCGCCGTCCACCAGCCAGCGACGGAACTGGGAGGTGACCGGCTCGAAATCCTCGAACGGATAGCACGCGATCCCGGCTCTTCGGCAATAGTCGAGCAGCCGGTGTCGGGCGAAGACGATGTCCGAGGTCTCCGCGCCGAACCGATCCGTGGATCCGTCCGCGATGAACACGGTCCGGGCCGGGGGCCGTCGATCGCTCACGATCGCGGCCTTGCAGATCCCACAGCGATCGCAGGAGGGGTGGGCGTAGGGGTGGGCGACCTGCGCGGTGCCATCGGGTCGGACCTCGAGGCGGTCGGAGCGGATCGGGAGGTCTAACCCCTCCCGGTCGAGCACCTCCTGGATGTAGAAGTCGAGGCCGCCCGACACGATCGTGACCGGCACTCCGTGCGCCCGGGTCAGACCCAGGAACTCGCGGGCCCCGCGCCGAAGCGGGACGCGCTCCCGGACGAACCGGGCCATCTCGGGGAGGCGGGCCCCCGGAAGCAGGGCCGCCTGTCGGTGCCACGCTTCTCGCAGCCCGATCTTCCCCGTGTGAAGCAGCTGATCGACCTCGTGCGCTACCGCATCTCCGTTGGGAGCGAACTCGGAGACCAGCAGGATC
>JASHWL010000195.1 GCA_030044105.1 Thermoplasmata archaeon | reverse complement strand
TGGGAGCGGGCGGCACGGTCGTCCAAGCCGCTGCGGCCGGCGCGCACGTCGCGGCGCCGCCGATGATCGTTCCGGCCGGCTCCACATGGAGCAACGCCACCAACTGGGCCGGCTACGCGGCCCTCCCGGGGAAGGACACCGTCACGAAGGCGTCGGCGGCCTGGGTCGAGCCGACCGCGTCCTGCACCTCGGCCACGTCGTACGCCGCCTTCTGGGTGGGCATCGACGGGGCGAGCACGAGCACCGTCGAACAGACGGGGACGGCCGTCGAATGCTACGGCGGCGTGGCGTACTACTGGGCATGGTACGAACTCTTCCCCAATCCAATGGTCACCATCTCGAAGATCACGGTGAGCCCGGGGGACCACATCTCCGCCTCCGTGACCTATACCTCCTCCCACACGTTCTCGATGAAGATCCGGGACGTCACGACCGGTATCTCGGCGACGAAAGCCGGCACGCTCTCCTCCGCGAAGCGGGCGGATGCCGAGTGCATCGCCGAGCGGCCGGAGGTCGACGACGCGCTGACGGCGCTCGCCCCGTTCGGCTCGGTGAAGTTCTCGTCCTGCACCGCCACGGTCTCGGGCACGAGCGGCGGCATCGGCTCGTTCGCGCCGCTCTGGCGGATCGACATGGTCTCGGGGACCACCCTGCTGGCAAAGACCGGTACGCTCACCGACGACAAGTCGTTCAAGGTCACGTGGGAG
The DNA here is from genome assembly GCA_030044105.1 of Thermoplasmata archaeon. Taxonomy (GTDB): domain Archaea; phylum Thermoplasmatota; class Thermoplasmata; order Lutacidiplasmatales; family UBA184; genus Lutacidiplasma. The sequence continues at coordinate 4,208 of JASHWL010000195.1, read as the reverse complement.
GCCAGCAGCTAGCGGGCGGTCCAGCGGTCGCCCCACGGGGCCTTCTGAGATCCCTCGCGCCGTCGAACGAAGGCGCGCGGACCGGACCGCAGCGGCTTGAGCCCGGCGCGAGGAAGAGCCCCGTTCGACGCCGGGTCGTTAAGCGGGCGCAATCGCGTGGGCCCACGTGGACCGCGCCGACCCGGGAGGGACCGAGCAGTTTCGTTTCCCGGAGACGCTGTCGCCCGCCGCCGCCCGCATGCTCGCGGATGCCTTCCGCGAGCACTACCTCGGCGCGCGTCTCCCCGCCCCGGCCCGCGCGAGCCTCGTCGCATCCGGTGACCCCGCCACGGGGCGGGCCGAGTTTCGTTGGCCGCTGGATCCCTCGCTTCTGCGGATCCGAGACGGCCCGCTGCCTCCCGGCCCCATCGAGGTCCGCGTCTCCATCACGCCGGACCAGGTCGAGGTCGACTTCGGGGGGCCGAAGCCGCTCGATCGCGCCGCGCGAGCGGCGCTTGCGCGGCTGGCCGACGATGTGCACGGGTTCGTCGCGCGGTTCCTTCGGATCGAGCTGATCTCGTCCTACTACGTCGTGGTGCCCTCAGGCGCGCGACGGCCGACCGACCGACGCGAGTCCTCCCGGCCCTCGACCGCGGTCCGGAGGATCTTCTCGGGGAATTCCACGAACGTCTTCCTGCTGATCATCCTGATCTCGCTGCCGGCGGTCTTCTTTCTCGGGATCTACGCGTTCGTCCTCATGATCGCCCTCCAGTGCGTGGTGCTGGTCTTCATGGATCGCATCGCGGTCGCCTCAGGTCCGGTGCGGGTCACCGCCGACGAGCCGACCGTGCTGGTGGTCGGGCTCGCCGGGGCCCCCGACGTACCGCGCGCCGTGCGCAAGGGCATCCGACGCGCCCTGCCCGGCGCGCGGGCCCGCATCGCCCAAGTCGCCGGCGGAGTGGAGTCGCCGCCGGGCGCGCCGGCGATGGCGGCCCTCTTCCGCGAGTCGGGCATATCGTGCTCCGACGGGGACCTCCGGGTGACCGTCCGGAACGCCTACGCTCCCGTGGAACGCGTGGCCCGCCGCTACGGGCTGCCGGTGCCGAAGGTGGTGATCTCCGACCAGCCGCTGTCGAACGCGGCCGCGACCGGGGTGGCCCCGTCGCGGGCGACCGTGGTGATCACGGCCGGCGCCCTGGAGCAGCTGGACGACGCCCAGCTCGAATCCGTAATCGGCCACGAGTTCGGCCACCTGCAGGGACGCGACCCGGTCGTGCTATTCGGAACGAACGCCGTCCTCTACCTCGGCGCGGTCTTCCTGTGGTTGCCGCTGTTCCTGTACCTCGGCCTGTTCTACCTCCTGCTCGCCTTTGCGCTGCTCTTCGCGGTGGGGAAGGTGCTCGAAACCCGTGCGGACACGTTGAGCGCGCTCACCCTCGGCGAAGCCGGCGACCTCGCCCGGGCGCTCGAGTCGACCGCCTTCGACGAGGAGTACGTCGAGGAGCGCTCGTACGGGGCCCGGGTCATGGGGTGGCTCTCGCTCGACTCGCATCCTCCGCTCTACTTCCGCGTGGCTCGACTCTTCCGCATGTCGTGGGGAGATCACCCCGTGCACCATCCCCTCCTGGCCTCGGTCCGAGACTGCGCGGTCGGATTCGCGCGAGCCGTGGCGGGTGCGGCGTAGATCGAGAGCGAGGGCGGCGGGCCCTCCGGACCCTGGGCGTCGCCGTTCCCCCGGTCGGACGAGCCCGCGATGCGTTCGACTTATCGGAAGCCGACGGTACGGTCGCGGCCGATGGAATCCCCCGCCCTGCCGTCCCTGCTGGGGACCACGATCCGACGGTCGTTCACCGTGGGACGCGTGAACCTCGTCGTCGCGACCGGCGCGAGCCTCGTGTGGGGCACGCTCCTCAGCCTCACGTCCGGCAGCGCCTTCTCCTCGCTCTTCCCGCTCCTCTTGCCGATCCTCGGCACCATCGGGACGGCGGGCGCGATGCTCGTCTTCACGAACGATCGGACCAAGGGCGTGTTCGAGTACCTGATCGCCTACGGGGTCCCGCCGCACCGGGTCTTCGCCAACGTGCTCGGGGCGGCGATCACGCTGGTCGCGCTGGTCGACGGGCTCACGCTCGCGGTCGCGCTCGCGGTGCGCCTCACCCTCGGGCTCGCGGTCCCGCTCGTGTTCGTGGAGACGCTGCTCGGCTACTCGCTGCCGATGAGCTTCGGCGCGACCGCGCTCGTCACGGCGGCCGGGATGTACTGGACCTCGTTGTCCAGCCCGCGCACGGGGATGAACAGCCCCCTCGGGCTGTTGCCGATGCTCGGGGTCGCGCCCGGCGGCCTCGCGCTCCTCGCGGCCGAGGGGGCGGGCCCGGGGTACCGGACGTACGTGCTGATCGGTGCGGTCGTGGTCGTGGTCGTCCTCGCGTTCGTGCTGCTGCTGCTCGAGAGTCGGCTGATGCCGCGGGAGCGGCTCCTGTCCCCGGCCTGAAGGAGCTCCTCGGATGTCGATCGCCGCCCTGCCCTCCGACCGCTCGGGCGCCCCGACGGGCGGCGGGCCGCGGATCTCCTGCCGGGGCGTCAGCTCGGGGTACCTCGGCGCGCCCGTCCTCCACGACATCTCGTTCGAGATCGACGAGCCGGCCGTCTACGTCGTGCTCGGTCCGAACGGGGCCGGCAAGACGACGCTCTTCCGCACCCTCGCCGGGATCCTCCGTCCGCTCGAGGGCGAGGTGCTGGTCGACGGGGAGCCGGTCGACCTCCAGGGCGCTCGGGACCATCTGCACTACCTCTCCCACATGGACGGCATCCCCGACGGCCTCAACGTCCGCGAGGCGCTGCGGTTCTACGGGCGCGTCGAGCGGGCTGAGGCCCCCGACGTGGACCGAGTGCTCCGGTTGCTCGACATCGAGTCGATGGCCGACCGCTACCTCTCGCAACTGAGCGCCGGACAGCGCAAGCGGGTCTCGATCGCCCGGGTGTTCCTGCGGGAGCGCGAGATCTACCTGCTCGACGAGCCCACGGCCAACCTCGACCCGAAGCTCTCGCGGGAGATCCGGGAGCTGATCCTGGAGCTCAGTCGCGACAAGATCGTGCTCTACTCGTCGCACAACCTGTTCGAGGCCCGCGAGATCGGCCGCTACGTGATCGCGATCAAGGGAGGCCGCCTGGCCCTCTTCGATCGAATCGAGAACCTCCGGGGCGAGCACTTCGTGATCGGCGTCCGTGTGCTCGATGCCGGGACGCCGAGCGCGCTGGCCGACTTCACGCGACAGGGCGACTACTACCTCAAGGAGCTGCCCGGTCCGGAATCCGTCCCCGCGCTGCTCCACGAGCTCGACACGCAGGGCATCCGGGTGCGGGAAGCGCGCGAGATGAACAACCCGCTCGAGGATCTGTTCGCGTAGCGAGGAAGAGGATCCGCCAGGAGCTGGGTCCGAGGAACCGGTTCGTCGGTCCCCGTGCGCCGCGACATCGGGGACGGTCGGTCCGTCGGATCGCGCGAGACCGCCGAGTCCCCGGCGGCGCGAGACTCCGGGACACAGTCCTGAGATATTATCGGGCGCCCGGGGGTGGGGCTGCGAGGCGACGCGCGGCGTCGATGGGTCGATGGAGGAGATTCCGGTAACGCGTTGGGTGTTCTGGGCGGGCGTCGTGGTGCTTGTGGTGGGTGTGGTGGGCTCGTCGATCTTCACGCCCATGCTCTCGCCGCCCTACGGAGCCTCGTTCAACCTCACCCCCTTGGTGCTCCTCCTCGCCGTCGCGCTCTTGCTGCTGAGCGTGACCCCCGCCCTACGCGGTCGACGCGCGTCGGACCCGGGCGGTTCGAGCGCGCAGAGCTCCCCCCGATGACCGCTGTCGCGGCGAGAGTCCCGCCTCGGATCGCGACGATCGAGCTCGGGATGCTGCTGGGCTGCGTCGTGCTGACCGGGGTCGGGATGGCGGTCTGGACCGGGGTCATCCCGACGGGAACGTATGCTCCCGGCGCTTCCCAGTTCACGTTGGAGGTCCCCACCTGCTCGAACGCGGGGCTGGCGCTCTCGCACCACTGGCAAGCCTATCCGCTGTGGGCCACCGTCCACGTTCGGTGGTCCTCGACCGGGCTGGTGATCTTGTACGTGCAGTCGGGCACCTACACGCCGATCGCCGAGGCGGGCACGCACGGGAACGGTACGCTGCGCTCGAACGCCGAGACCTTCGACTTCCTCGCCCTCGACCCGTATCCGCCG
>JASHWL010000194.1 GCA_030044105.1 Thermoplasmata archaeon | reverse complement strand
GGGGGATCGGCGGCGAGGAACGGATGTTTGAAGCGCAGACCGTGCCGTTCGCCCACCTCACGGACCCGCAGCGGGAGCACCTCCGGGCCCACTGGCAGCGCCTCTGTGACCTCCGGCTCGCCGCTCGGTATTCGATCCCGGTGGTCGCGGTCACGGTCGTCGGGATCTACTTCTCGATCTACGCCCCGTTCGGGATACCGCATTTCGCACCGCCCTCGGTCCTGGCCCTCTTCGCTCCCCCGACCCATACGCACTGGATGTTCGTCTACCTCGTCGTCGTGGCCGGGATCTTCGCCAACACCGCGGCGTTCGGATGCTTCTTCACGATCGAGCATCTCCGGTTCGTCTCGGAGTTCGTCGAGGACGAGCAGACCGTCGTGCGCAGCAATCGATCGGTGAGCGTCAAGCACCTCTACCTCTCTCGCCGCCCGCTCGAGGAGCTGTCCTTCGCCTCCTTCCTGAGCTCGATCGCCTGGTTCGGAGCGGTCGCCGTCCTGTCCGCAGTCCTGGTCGAGGCGTTGACCGGCGTGTGGATCCTGTTCCTGCTGCTGCTGATCGCGGCGGGCCTGTACGTCTTCATCCGACCTCAGTGGGAGGTGCACCGACTGATCCGCACGGCCAAGGCGACCGCGGTGGGGCAGCTCGAGTCCAGCCTTCCGCAAGACTGGTACGATCCCGGGAAGGGCGTCCCGCGGGCCGAGCATATTCCGGTGCTCGGGATGCTCCATGACGTCGCCGGCACGAGTGAGTGGCACATCGATGTCCGCCTCGTGCTGGCGCAGGTCGTCGCGGCGCTCTTGCCCATCCTCGCCGCGTACGCCGGCGGACCCCTCGGGGTCCGACTCTGACGGAGATCCCGGCGGCCCCTAGGGGCCCGGAGGCGGGGTGGGCATGACCGGCATCGGGGTGTCGTCGTGGAACACCGAACGCGTCTGAGAGGCGATCAGCCGCTCCACGTACATGGCCTTCGGAATCCCGATCCACCACTCGACTCCCGAGCCGGCGTGGGACAGCGCGAAATCGGAGAGAGGGCTCACGACGTCCCCATCCCCGGGCTGAGGCGGCGGCAGCCGGGAGCCATTGCGCCGGTCTGCCAAGAGATACCCATTTTCGACCTGTTCGGGCTGAAGTACTGCGCTGGAGAGGGAGCGGACGCGCAACGTGCCAATCCTCCCGGCGGGCGCACGTGGGCTCCGGATCACCTCTACGTCCCGGATCTGGCGGAGCGGAATCTCCTGGAGGTCAGAACCCCCCCACCTCGCGGCCCGCGACTGGATGACCCGGGTGTCGGTGACCGCGTAGGAGAATTCCCTCCATTCCCGGCCCCGCCAGTGCCACGCCCACCAGGTCGCGATCGCCACGCCCAGGAAGACGAGAAGGAGCGCGGGGTATCCGTAGGGCGAGGTGTGCGACGTGAGCCAGGTAAGCCCAGCCGTCACCCTAGGAATCGAGGGTACACGGTTCGTCAAACCGGTTAAGATCAGGTACTCGATCGCGAGCGCCAGTACGGTGGGGAAGACGACGCTCGGATAGTAGAACCATCGCGAAGGATGGGTTTCGTAGAGGACCCGCTCGGTCGGGGCGAGGGCCGAGTGCGGGATCAGTCGCGCCTTCCCCGGTGCGAGCGACACGGCGGGGCGTTTGGACAGGACTTCCCGCCTTAGACGTTTCGATGATTCCCGTGGTGGCCCCGACCCGAGGGTCCGTCGCGGCCGGTCGACTCAACGCTCCGGATTGAGTTCCGCGGCCAGGGCGGGGGCGAGCTTGGAGCGCCAGGTCGAGGCGTCGCTCCGGCCCTCAGCCGCCGACCGCCGCGCGACCTCGGCTGTCCGGAGGGCGCGCGGGTGCCGTTCGAGCTTGAGTCCCTGGAACTCGAGGCGGCTTCGGCGTGCCCCGTCGGCGACCACTCGATACCAGAACTGGGAGTAGCGGAACGGACCCGCGAGATGCGTGTTCGTCCACGCTCGCTGCTCGGGAAATATTCGCACCAGGCGGGTGATCCGGGAGCCACCGCTACCCGGGGCCGGGGTGTCGGTCATCACCAGGGCATCGGGCGCGAGCCAACGAATCGATCGCGTGCGCCCGTCCTCGAAGAGTCGCCCATCCGAGGGCCGGAAATCGGTGCACCAAGCAAAGGCCCGGTCGGCCGACGCCCGCAGCGGCTGGCGGAACTCGTAACGCAGGGACACGACGACGGTCACCCTGACTCGACCCCGGTCCGCGCCAGGGGTCCCGGCGATAAGAAGCCGCCGGAACGGACCGAGCCCACCGGGGACGGAGGCGCCCCGGCACATCCCCGTCAGGGGGCGGGGCTGGCTTCGTAGGATCCGTACCCCTCCGAAAGGGTCGCGAGAACCATCCTCGAGTAGTAAGTAGGTGAAGCCCATTCCCGCCTGCCGGGGCGCGCGGACCTCGCCGTGAGGCGGGATCCGGCGAAGGCGGGAGTCGGAACAGGACGATGTGGGGGACGAGCGGGAGAATGCGCGATGGCGTGCGGCAATGGCGCCCCTTGTCCCGCTACGGATTGGGGGCTGTGGTGGCGGTGGCCGCGGTCGCGTTGATGGTCGGGTCCGCGTCCGCTTCGCCCGCGGCGCTGGCGACCACGACGAAGTATACGGCACCCTACCCGGGGTACGGTTTCAGCGGCGTCGACCTGCTGCCCGCCGGCTGCGGCCAGACCGCCTCCGTATCGGTGCTCCCTCAGATCAACCTGACCACCGGCAAGGCCATCGCGGACGCGAAGGACTCTTCCCGATCGTGCGGCACGGCCAATTCATCGGTCGAGCTCGTACTGTACGCAGACTACGAGAGCGGCGAGTTCACCACGACCGCCGGTGTCCACAACCTGACGGCGACCTGGAGCATCACGCTCAAGATCAACCTCACGGCGAAGTCCGGAGGGACCGGCCAGCTGGCCGAGTCCTTCTTCGCCGCGGACGCGGCGACCTACATCTACGACGAGACCAACTCGACGGAGTTCGGCTCGACCACCCCGGCCGTGCTCGACAACTTCATCGAGTCGGGCTCGTACTCTCACACGTACTCGTCGGTCAAGGCGCAGAGTTGGGTCGACGCCAAGCTGGTCAAGTCGCATACCTACGCGTTCGGAGTCGACCTCATCATCTACATTGCGACCGCCGTGACGCCGGGCAAGAGCACCGCGACCGCCTCCCTGACGATGTCCGGGGGCAAGGACGGCGCCACGCTGAAGTCCATCTCGTTCTCGTGAGCGGTCCCGCGGGCGGTGGCCGAACCCGCCCTCGGCGGCCGGCCCGGGGCCCTGTGGGCGGCTGAACCTACTTGCCCTCGCCCTGGTTCTCGTCGATGGGGAGGTCGCTGGTCGAGGCCGCGAGCTCGCTCGGTTTCTTCTTGTAGAGCTGCTCGCTCATTCGCTCCAGTCGGGCGATCATCGACTCGATGTCCTCGTTCGGGTCGATCGGCGGGGCGGCGGCCACCGCGGCGGGGGGCGACGCGTCCGACCCACGGCCCGAGGGCTGGGACGAGCCGCCGGGGACCGAGGAGCCCTCGAACGGGGACGGACTCGAGCTGTCGACCCCGGACTCTTCCTGCCAGGGGTTCACCGCCGCGCGCGGCGGGGCCCGCGTCCGGAGGTGCCGACGCCGCTCCGCGATCAGGACCAGGACGAGCAGCAGCGCGATGACCACCGCGGCCACGGCTACGAGCGACCACGGGAACGGAGCGGCCGAGGGAGGGGACACCGGGGATGCCGAGACCGTGAACGCGACCTTCACCGTCTGCCCCGCGGCCCCGATCACGAAATTGGACGGCCCCACCGGAGCGCCCGTCGGTACTGCGAACGTGCAGGTGTAGTTCCCGTTCGCGCTCGTCGTGCCCGGGCAGAGGTTGAGCGAGCTGTTCCATGCGGGGGCTACCACGACCGAACTGCCGGCGGGGAACCCGGTGCCGGTGATCCGGACGAGGGTTCCCGAGGCCCCGGCGGTCACGTTGAGCGAAGCGGCCGGGGTGATCCGGAACGCGGTCGACGTGGTCGACGTCCCCTGGACCACCGAGATCGGGTACGATCCCGTGGGCGCGGGAGGCGCAGCGAACACGCACGTGTAGCCGCCCACGGAGGACGAATCTCCTTGGCACACCGGAGTCTGGTTCCAGTCCACCACCAGCGCCTCGCTCGCGGCCAGACCCGAGGCGGAGACCGTCACGTCGGAGCCCACGGGCCCGTTGGACGCGGACGCCGAGACGGCCGGACCGATCGTGAAGTCGGCGGTGGCCTCGCTCGACCCTTGGGAGGCGGCGATCGCGAAGCTCCCGCCCGCAGCGGCCGGTACGACGAACGCGCAGGAGATCTCTCCCGTCGACCCGCTCGTGCCGGCGCACAGCGGGACCCCGGAGCTCGTGTTCACGCCGAACGCGGCCGAAGCCGCGAACCCCGTCCCCGCCGCAGTGACGGTCGAACCGACCGTCCCGGTGCCGGGGCTCAGGGTCAGGCTCGCTCCCACGGTGAAATTGGCAAACGCGTCGTGCTGGGGTCCGGCGGCGACGATCTCGTGGGTTCCTCCCACGGTGACCGGCACGTAGAACGAGCAGGAGAACGTCCCGTCGCTGGCGGCGCTCCCCTGGCAGAGCGGTGGGGACTCACCGGACCACGAGACGTTGTAGGCCCCCGAGGCGTCGAAACCGGTCCCGCTGGCCGAGACCGAGGTCCCGACGAAGCCCGAGGTCACGCTGAGCGACAGGGCGGGGACGACCCGGAACTCCGCTCCGGCACGGTTCGTGCCGTCGCTGGCGTTGATCGGATACAGTCCGGCGGCGACCGTCGGCACCGTTCCGCTGCAGGAGAGCGTCCCGCTGGCGGTCGTGACGCCGCCGCACCCGAATGCCGAACCGTTCCAGTCCGCCGAGAACGCGACCGAGGCGGCGAACCCGGAACCGGAGACCGCGAGGCCGGAGGCGACCACGCCGGAGGTCGGGGTGAGCGATACACTCGGCTCCACGGTGAAGTTCGCCTCGCCGAGCGCCGGGCCGGTGGTCGCCGTGACGAGCGTCTGACCCGCGGGCGTGGCGGGCGCCGAGAACGTGTAGCTGAAGGATCCCGAGGCGTTCGTCGTGCCGGCCGTCAGCTGGCCGAATCCGGCCCAATCCAGCGTGTACGAGGCGGTCGCCACCAGTCCCTGGCCCACGGCGACCACCGTCGTTCCTACCGGACCGGACGACGGGGATAGGCCGAGGGACGGCAGGACCGTGAAGCCGGTCTCCGCGATCAGCACCGTGGACTGGGCCACGTCGATGAAGTACGAGCCGCCGGGGGCCGCCGGGACCCCGAGGGCGCAGTCCGCCGGCACGTCGCCCGAGGAGTTCGCCGTGAACATCGGGGCACCGACCGCGCACGATCCCACGACGTCCGAGAAACAGAACGAGTAGACAGCTTCGGGCACGAAGCCACTGCCCGAGAGCGTGACCACCGTGCCGACCGGTCCGGAGGACGGGCTCACGGAGATCACGGCCGTGGTGACGGTGAACGTGGCCGACACGATCGTCGTCGTGCCCTGGAAGACGAGGACGTAGTACATCCCGGCGGTCGCGCCGGAAGGGACGGGCAGCGACGTGCCGGCGGGCAAGGATCCGGTGGTGTTCGTGCTCTGAGACGACGGCGATTCGATACAGTCGACGGGCGCGGTCGTGGTCGAAAGGCAGTAGGAGTACGAGGTTCCGGCTTCGAGACCCAGGGCGGAGAGCTCGATGGAGGTGCCCACGATCCCGCCCGTGGGCGTGATCGATAGACTCGAGTTGACCTGGAACTCAGAGGTGTTGTTGAACGATTGCTCGTGTACGGTCACCGGATGATCGCCGAATGCCGCGTACGGCACCGCGAACGTACATCCGAGATCCCCGTAGGCGCCCGTGGTGCCGGCGCACACCTGATCGTTCCAATCCCACGTCACGTTGAACGGTACGGAGGGATTGTATCCGGTTCCGTGGACATGGACCGAGGTCGCCACCGCCCCGCTGGTCGGAGAGAAGCTCGCGGTGTCGGAAACATTCAACGGGGCGCTGGCGCTCGTCGGCGGCGCGTCCGCCGAGACGGTGTGAGGGCCGTTCGGCGCGTTCGGGACCGTGAAGTCGCAACTGAAGTTCCCGCCGCTATCGGTGGTTCCCATGCATAGAGTGAGCGAGGAGTTCCACGACACGGAGTACGGACCGCTCGCATTGAAGCCCGTCCCACTCACCGTCGCGGACTCGCCGACCCCGGCGCTCGCCGGAAGGGCGAGTTCCGGCGGCAGGACGAGGAAGGTTGCGGAGGCGTTGTTCGTTCCGTCCGTGGCGTTCACGTAGTACAGTCCCGCCGGGAAGGTCGGGACCTGGAAGAGGCACCCGATCAGAACCCCCGTCGCGTTGGTGGTGTTACTCGAGCCCGGAGCGCAGGCGAGCGGCGTCGTCCCGTTGAACACGATCGTGAGATTCTTGTCGCTTTCGAAGCCGTTTCCGCTCGCGTTGACGTACGTCGCGATCTGCCCGCTCGTCGGATTGAGGGTGAGGTTCGCCGAGTCTCCGTCGGCCAGGTGGATCGGATTCGGCACGAGCCCCCCGTCCGCCCCGGAGGAGAGCGGGCCGGACAGGAGCGGGAGTGCCATCCCCGCACCGATGGCGAGGGCCGCGAGGGCGACCCCCCACACTGCTCGATAGGACATCGGCGTGGACATCGACGACCCGATCACTCGGCCCCAGCCCGGCGACGGCGGCCCGTCGTTATCGAATAAAAGGGCGGGGCCGCCGTGATAAACTCTACGGGCGGCCTTGGGGTTATGCGACAGCCCTCGCCGAGCGCACGTCGGACCCGAGGGGTGGCGAAGTACAGAGTTTAAGGGACGGCGCGCTTGGCCCCCTCCGTGATTCCGCCCGCTCCGACGGCGCCCCAGGCGGGGACCTCGCCGGCCCCGGTGCAACCCGGTTGGCATCGAGCCTTGGAGATCGGCGCCGGGGTTCTCGCGATCATCCTGGCCGGTGTCGCGTTGGCCGATCCGGGGCTGGGCTTGCTCCTCCTGGTCTTCCTGTTCGCCCTCGCCCTGCTGTGGATCGGGATCTGGCGGTTGACCCGGGCCTGGGCTCGCCCCGAGGCCGGCTGGCGGCGTACGCTGGACGGGGTGCTCGGGCTCGGGGCGATCGTCATCGCGTTCATCGTGATCGCGGATCCCGGCCTCGGCGTGCTCACGCTCGTCCTCCTCCTCTAC
>JASHWL010000193.1 GCA_030044105.1 Thermoplasmata archaeon | reverse complement strand
ACGCCGTCATCGACGCGCTGCAGCCGTACGGGGTGACCAACATCGACATCCCGATCTCGGCCCACAAGGTCTGGCGGGCGATCCACGGGAAGGACGCGCACTGAGCCGGGGGCCCTCCGATGCACATCGAGGGCGACTTCAGCGTCCGCGCGACGCCCGACAAGGTGTTCGCGTTCTTCGGCGATCCGGTGGCCCTGCTCGACTGCCTCGACGATCCCCACCAGGTGCACGCCGTCGACGCGGACCACTTCGAGGGCACGGTCACCACCGGCGTCTCGTTCATCCGGGGCACGTTCCGGGTGCGCGGGACCTACGTGGCCCGCACGGCGCCGACCTCGCTCGAGGCGAAGATCCAGGGCTCCGGCCTCGGCAGCGGCGTGGACGCCGACCTGACGATCCAGCTCACGGTCGCGAACGGAGGGACCTCCGTCCACTGGTCGGGCGAGGTCGCGCTCAGCGGACCGATCGCGACGCTGGGCGAGCGGATCGTGCGCAGCACGGTCGACAAGAAGGCCGCCGGGCTCTTCGACAACGCCCGGAAGAAGCTCGAACCGGCCTAGGGGCGGCGGCCGGGGGACGCCCCGAACTTCGCCGGCGCTCGCGCGAACTTGCGGCGGCAGCCGTCCGAGCAGAAGTAGTAGGTCGTGCCCGCGTGGACATGCGTCAGCGGCGTGGTGGTCGCGACCTCCATGTGGCAGACCGGATCGATCGCGATCGATGCGGTGGATGCCACGGGCGCCCGGTCTCCGGGCTCCGGCGCCGTCGTCGTCGTGCGCCGCACCCGGACGATCTCGGCCAGCACGCTCAGCGCGATCTCCTCCGGCGTGGAGGCGGAGATGTCCACTCCGGCCGGCGCCTTCACCCGCGCGATCTGCGCGGCGGACACGCCGTCCTCCCGCACCGCGGCGAACACGGCGCGGGCTCGCTTGTGGCTCGCGACCAATCCGACGAACGCGACCGGGGCTCGCGCGATGGGGGCCAGGGCGGCCTCGTCGTACTTCCCCATGCTCGCGACGACCGCGTACGTCCCGGCGTCCAGGTGCTTCGGGAGTTCCTTCAGGTCCGCGACGAAGGCGTCGACCTCGGGGAGGTCGTGCGGTTGCGCCCCCGGTGCGGCGAGAACGGCCCGGAAGCCCAGCACGGGGGCGAGGGTCGCCAGGCTCGCGGCCACGGGCGAGTCGCCCACGATGAGGACGGTCGGCTTCGGCAGGTTCGGTTCGATGAAGATCTCCACGGTTCCTCCGCTCTGACAGACCATCGCGCGCTCTACGACCCCTTCCGGCGCCGCCGCGCCCTCGTCGGCCTCCGGCGCGACTCGAAGGAGTCGCGGCGTCTGCTCCCGGAGGGCGCGCAGGGATTCCGAGACCAGGAGGTGCTCGGTGCACGCGCCCCCCACCCAGCCGACGTGGCTGCCGTCGGCCCGGATGATCGCCTTGTACCCGGGTCGCCCCGAGGTAGGACGAACGGCCCGCACGACCGTGGCGAGCGCGAACGGCACGCTCTCCCGGCGGAGCGTGGCGGCGATCGCATCCACGTCGGGGCCCCGACGCAGTCGCCGCGCGACCGGGTGGTCCCGGGGGTCGGCGTGCAGGGCGACCCGGGGCGCCGCGACCGCGTCGAGCACGGAGCGCAGCTCCCGGCCGTCGGCGAGCGCGGAAGCGACCGCGCGGATCTCCTCCGGCGTATCGAAGTCGACGAGGATCCCCGGGTCGTCCACGGGCACCTCGCGGATCTCCGCGCTATGGCGGGGGAACATGCCGCGGCATCCGACGTCCCCCTCCAGGGAGGCCAGTTCGGGCGCGAGCGACAGGTCGAACATCACGGGGTTCCCCCACACGCCCCGATAGGTAGGAACGAAGATCGCCCCGTCGCCTCCCGACGCGCGCGTGGCCAGGGCGCGCAGGGTCTCGGGGGACACGAAGGGCTGGTCGGCGAGCACGATCGCGACCCGGCGCGTGCCGGCCGGGACGGCGGCGACCCCGGAGCGGAGCGACGTCGACATCCCCTGGCGGTACTCCGGGTTCTCGACGACCATCCCGCCGTTCAGGTCGAGCCGGGCTCGCACCTCGGACGCGCGATCGCCCAGCACCAGCACGGTCGGGCCCACGCGGGCCGCGCGGGCCGTCGCGAGCACCCGAGCGAGCAGAGGCTGGCCGTCCATCTCGACGAGCGGCTTCGACCGGCCCATCCGCGTCGAGCCGCCGGCCGCGAGCACGACGACGGCCGTGTCCCCCGGGCCTCCCGACCGGGCCCGCGCGCCGGTCTTGCGGGTCGCCATCGACGGGACAAGGCCGACCGGCGCGTAAGAGTTGCGCGGAGCCGCCGAGGAGAGTCGTAAAGGGGACCGGTCCCCTGACGCGCCCCGACGTGAGCGCATCGGCGAGCCCGGTGGAGCCCCCGCCGGGACAGGCCACCCGGCCCGACCAGCTGCCTCCCGAAGCGTGGCGGGCGATCGACCCGATCGCGGGAGAGGTCGTGCGGCGGTGCTGGAGGACGGGCCGGGGCTTCCTGGTGCTCACGACGCTGCGTTGCCTGCTGCTCTGGCGACGCCGGGAACTGCTCCGGACCAAGGAGTGGGAGGTGTCCCCCGAGGTCATGCTCTACAACGTCCAGCCTCCGCGCGTCCTGTTCGGCCGGTTCGTGGAGATCGCTCCGGCCTACGACGAGGGCGAGGCCGCCATCCGGGCCGGCGTCCAGGACCCGTACTCCGTGGCTGAGGAGGTCGCGGAGGCGATCCCCGACGCGCGGCGCGCGTGGGACCAGCGGCGCGCGGCCGCGCAGGCGGAGTTCGAGGCCCATCGCAAGCGCCACGACGCGATCGCCGCGGCCCTCGCCGCGGGAGTCCCGGCCCCGGTGCCGCGCGTCCCCTGCCGGTACTGCGGGAACCCGATGCCGATCACGGCGCGGAGATGCCCGAGCTGCGGGGCGCCCGCGGGTTGAGGGCACGACCCGCATGATGGGACTCAACCCGCCGGCGCTGATCGTCGCCTTTCTCGTGACGCTCTTGGAGATGACCGAGGTCGTGGCCCTCGTCTTCGCCCTGAGCTCGGACGCGACCTCCGTCCGGCCGGGAGCGTACGGCGCGGTCGCCGGCGTCGCCGTGATCGGCGGCATCGCTCTCGGATTCGGGGCCCTGCTGTCCGCGATCCCGAGCCCGTACTTCCTCGGCGCGGCCGCGATCGTCCTCGCGGCGTTCGGGGGGTTCATGTTCCGGGGCACGCTGCGTGCCTACCGTCGCGCCGCCCAGCCGGGCGGGGCGCCGCCCCCGCCGCAGCGCCGCGCGCTCCAGTTCGGAGGAGGGTTCACCGTCGGGATGATCGAGTCGACGGAGGCGGTGATCGTGCTGCTGGCCCTGGCGGCCGGGGGCTCGGGGCTCTCCGCCTTGGTGGGGGCGGTCACGGCGGGCGTCCTGCTCGTCATCGCGGCGCTGATCGTCCACGACCGCATCCGCCGGATCAAGGTGCGGCTCCTTCGGCTCGGCGGCACCAGTCTGGTGATCTCCTTCGCGATCTTCTGGGCGGGCGAGGCGCTCGGGGTCAACTGGCCCGGCGCCGACCTGATCCTGATCCCGCTCGTGGTCGCGGTCGGGCTGGTCGTGCGCGGGGTCATCGGGCTCGCGCTGCGGCGCGTTCCCCCGAGCGCGCCGGCGGCCGCGGTCCCCCGTTGATAAATTTTGTTAAGTCTCAAGTGTATAAACTACCGTGACCCTGCCGGAGGCGATGACGGCGCGCGAACCCGAGACCCCCGGCTTCTCCTCGGCGAAGCGGGAGATCCTGATGCTCCTGAAGCAGCGCCCGGACCTCTCGCTGGCGGAGATCGCGTCGGCCCGGCGGACGTCCAAGGTCGCGGCCCTCCACCATCTCGCCACGCTCGAGAACGGAGGCTTCGTCGAGCGGTCGTACGCGCACGGGGCCCTCGGCCGGCCCACCGTGCACTTCCGGCTGAGCCAGAAGTCCTCGGGGATCTTCCCGCAGGCGTACACGCAGATGTCGCTGACCGCGTTCGAGTTCATCGAGCGCCGGTTGGGGCGGGACGGGATCGTGACCCTCCTCCAGGAGCGCGCCCACGAGCTCGCCGACCGCAACCGCCCCCGCCTCGGCGACCCGGACCTGAAGCAGCGGGTCGCCTCGCTCGTTCGGATCCGGTCCGAGGGCGGGTACATGGCCGAGCTCGGCGCCACCAAGGGCCGAACGACCGAGATGCGGGAGCACAACTGCCCGATCCTGGCGATCGCGGGCCAGTATCCCGAGGCCTGCGAGGTCGAGCGGCGCATGTTCGAGTCGATGCTGAAGGCGCGGGTCGACTCCTCGCACCGGGTCGTCGCGGGCGACCCGGTCTGCCGGTTCTTGGTCCGACCCCGGCCCGAGGAACGATGACCGACCGGGCCCGCCGACCGCTCGCCGTGGTGACCGGGGCGAGCCGCGGCCTCGGCGAAGTGATCGCTCGCGTGCTCGCCGGGGAGGGGTTCGACCTCGTGCTGACGGCCCGGGACGGTCCGGCGCTCGAGTCCGTGCGAGAGCGGCTGCGGACGTGGGACTCCGACGTGGAGGCGCTCGCGGGGGACGTGACGGACCCGTCGCTCCGGTCGCGGGTCGCGTCGGCCGTCCGGCGGCGGACGGGGCTCGACCTGCTGGTCAACAACGCCGCGACGCTCGGGCCGACCCCGCTCCTGCCGCTCCTCGCGCTCCGCCCCGAGGAGCTCGAAGAGATCTACCGGGTCAACCTCGTGGGACCGATCGCGCTCGTGCGCGAGCTCCGCGCCCCCCTGGCCGCCCGGCACGGCCTCGTGGTCAATCTCTCGAGCGACGCCGCCGTCGGAGGCTACCCGACCTGGGGCGGGTACGGGGCCAGCAAGGCCGCGCTCGACCTCGCCTCGCTCACGCTGGCGCACGAGCTCGCCGCGGACGGCATCGCGGTGACCTCGGTCGATCCCGGCGACATGCGGACCCCCGGCGCGGAGCGCGCCTTCTCGCCCGAGGAGTTCGCGCAGCGACCTTCCCCCGACACGACCGTTCCGTTCTGGATCTGGCTCCTGGGACAGCCGCACGACGCCGTGACCGGCCGACGCTTCCTCGCGCAGGCCGAGCACTGGGGGGCTCGCCCATGAGCGCGTCCTCGCTCGAGTTCCCGCGGCCCCCGCTCCTCCAGGCGACGGACACGCCCGAGGAGCGCGGGCTGGCGCGCGACGAGGTCCGCCTGCTGGTCACCGCGGGGCGCCGCACCGATCATCGTCTCTTCCGGGACCTGCCGCGGCTGCTCCGACCCGGCGACCTGCTCGTCGTCAACGAGAGCGCCACGCTGCCGGCGAGCCTCCCCGCCCGGGGACCGGCGGGCGAGTTTCTGCTCAATCTGTCCACGCGCTACGGGCCCCGGATCTGGCTCGCCGAGCCCCGGTGGAG
>JASHWL010000192.1 GCA_030044105.1 Thermoplasmata archaeon | reverse complement strand
GGGGCGTTCGCCGCGGTCGACGTCACGACCGGGGAATGGTTCCACGGCGCCGCCGACGGGCCGGGGCCGGAGGGTCTCGTGAGCGCGATCGCCCCGTTCCGGCCGCGGGAGGTGCTCTGGGCCGCGCCCACCGAGGAGCGAGGGCAGCAGCTCGAGCGTGCGGTGCGCCGGGAGTTCCCGACGAGCCGGATCGAGGGCGCGCCGGCCCCGCTCGATCCGTTGGAACTGCCGGCGGGCTTTCCGCCGGCGGCGCCGGGCCCGGCCCGCGCCGAGGTAGACCTCCGGCTCGCCTCCTATCTCCGCGCCACCCAGCCGCGGCTGCTGCCGCACGTGCGCCTGGTCGAGTCCCTCGGATCCGGCGCCCGCCTTCTCCTCGACGCGCGCACGCTCCGCCATCTTGAGATCCGCCGGCCGATGAATCCGGACGATCCGGACGGCGCGACCCTGTTCTCGGCGTGGAACGAGACGGTGACCGCCTCCGGTCGCCGCACGCTCGATGCGTGGCTCTCCAGCCCGCTCGCCGACCCCGGCGCGATCCGGCAGCGACAGGACGCCGTCGCCGCGTTGATCGAGCGCGGGGCGGGGCGGGCGGAGCTGCGCGAACTCCTCTCGAAGATCGGGGACCTCGCCCGGATCGCGACGCGGGTCGCGGGGCGACGGGCCCGGCCGCCCGAGCTCGGGACGCTCCGCGACGGCCTGGTTGCGCTCGACGCAGTCCGGGAGCGGCTCCGCGACCGTCCGATCGAAGGGCGGCTCGCGGAGATCGCGGCCGGTCTCGCGCCGCCCGAGGCCGTGCGCGACCGGCTCCGGTCGGCGCTCCTGGACGCGCTCCCGGCCACCGAGGACGGGGGCGCCCTCTTCCGACCGGGCCACGCGCCCGAGGTCGATCGTCACCGCGCCGAGGAGCACGCGCTGCTCGAGGCGCTCGCGGCGCTCGAACGCCGCGAGCAGGCGACCAGCGGGATCCGGACCCTTAAGCTCGGCTACAACCAGGTGTTCGGCTACTACTTCGAGATCACCCGGCCGCACCTCGCCCGGACGCCGGCCCACTTCCATCGCCGGCAGACGGTCGCCCAGGCCGAGCGGTTCGGCTCCGAGGAGCTCGACGACCTTCAGCGCCGCATCACCGAGGCGCGGGAGGCGGCCCGGACGGCCGAGTCCGCGGAGTGGGAGTCGTTGCTCGCCGAGGTCGACCGGGAGGTCGCGACGATCCACCGCGCCATGCGGGCGGCCGGCGAGCTCGACGTGCTCGCCACGTTCGCCGAGCTCGCCGCGACCCGGGGCTACGTCCGGCCCACCGTGGACGACTCCGCGACCCTGGTCGTGCGGGACGGGCGGCACCCGGTGCTCGAGCGCGGCCTCGGCGCGTCGTTCGTCCCGAACGACGTCGAGCTCGACGCCGGGGCGGGCCGGCTGCTCGTGCTCACCGGGCCGAACATGTCGGGGAAGTCGACCTACATGCGGGCGATCGGGCTCCTGGTCGTGCTCGCGCAGGCGGGCTCGTACGTCCCGGCCCGCTTCGCCCACGTCGGGGTCGTCGACCGGCTGTTCACCCGCATGGGGTTCACCGACGAGATCGGGCGGGGCAAGTCGAGCTTCATGGTCGAGATGAGCGAGGTCGCGGAGATCCTCCGAGCGGCCGACGCGCGATCGCTCGTCCTGCTCGACGAGGTGGGCCGGGGGACGAGCACGTTCGACGGGCTCGCGATCGCCTGGGCCACGCTCCGCTATCTCCACGACGCGACCCGGGCCCGGGCGGTCCTCGCGACGCACTACCATCAGCTGACCGAGCTCGTCGAGGACCTCGCCGGCGCGCGCAACGCGCATCTCGCGGTGCGCGAGGGGCCCGCGGGCATCGTCTTCCTGCACCGCCTGGTCCCCGGCAGCACCGACCGCAGCTACGGGATCCACGTGGCGCGGCTCGCGGGGCTCCCGGCCCCGGTGCTCCAGGAAGCCGAGCGGCTCCTGCGCGACCTCGAGCGCGGCGGCTCGGCGACGCCGGGCCGGCGCGAACGGGCCCGTCCCACACGCTACACGCAGGCGGTGCTGCTCGGGGAGCCGGGGAGCGCGCCGGACCCGCTGCGCGACGAGCTCCGATCGCTCGACCTCGACCGCGTGACCCCGATCGAGGCGCACCGCAAACTCGTGGAGCTGAAGGAACGCGCCGCGCGCGCGGCCCCGAAGGACGGGACGGCGCCGTGAGCGCCGGCGCGGTCCCGCGGGCCCCGATCCGGCGCCTCTCGCCGGCGACCATCGAGCGGATCGCCGCGGGGGAGGTGGTCGAACGGCCCGCCTCCGTGGTCAAGGAGCTCGTCGAGAACGCGATCGACGCGGGCGCGACCGCGGTGACCGTCCGGCTCCGGGAGGGCGGCCTCGCCTCGATCGAGGTCGAGGACGACGGCGCCGGGATCGTGCCCGAAGAGCTCGACCTGGCGCTCGCGCCGCACGCGACCAGCAAGCTCGCTCCCGACGGACCCGTCGACGAGGTGACCGCCCTCGGGTTCCGCGGCGAGGCCTTGGCGGCGATCGCGACGGTCGCACGGCTGCGACTGACGTCGCGACCCCCGGGCCTCGACGGCGCCGAGGGGATCGCGGTCGAGGGGGGAAGCCCGCCCCAGCGGTTCGTGGGCGCCCGGGCCCCGGGGACCACGCTCGAGGTCCGGGACCTGTTCTTCAACACACCGGCCCGGCGGAAGTTCCTGCGTCGGCCGGCGATCGAGCAGCTCGAGGTGGTGCGGACCCTGGAACGCGTGTACCTCGCGCATCCCGCGATCACGCTGCGCCTGGAGTCGGAGGGTGGCCCGATCGCGGTCCTGCCGGCCGCGCGGTCGATGGAGGACGCGGCCGCCCACGTGCTCGGTGCCTCCCTCCTCCGCGAAGGGTTCCGCCTGCGCGCGCCCATCCCCGGCGGCACCGTCCGCGGGATCCTGGGCCGACCCTCGACGGCGGCCCCGCACTCGACCGGACTGCATGTGTCCGTGAACGGCCGCGCGATCGTGGCCCGCGGGATCGCCCAGGCGGTCCGCGCGGCGTATGCCGACCTGATCCCCAAGGGGCGCTTCCCGGTCGGCGCGATCGACCTCGAGCTCGCGCCGGACCGGGTCGACGTGAACGTGCATCCGACGAAGCGCGAGGTCCGGTTCGCGCACGAGCGGGAGCTCACCGAAGCGATCCGCCGCGCCGTCCGGGAGACGCTGCTCGCGGTCCCGCGGGTCGCCTCACCGGGCACGCTCCCGGGGGAACGTGCTCCGGCCCCGGCTCCCCCGTTCTCGGAGAGCGGGATCGCGCCCGGCGGTCTCGCGGCCAGCGCGGTCCAGCGTCGTCTCCTCCCCGACCCGGCCGATAGCCTCGCTCCCGCGGGCGGAGCGGGTCGGTCCGGACCGCGGCTCCTGGGCTGCCTGGACCGGCTCTACTGGGTCGCCGAATCCGACACGGGCTTCGTCCTCATCGACCAGCACGCGGCGAGCGAGCGGGTCCTGTTCGACGCGTTGCTGAGCGAAGGGCGACTCGCGCGGCAGGAGCTGGTCGTGCCGTTCCCCCTGAGCCTGACCCCGAGCCAGCGCGCGACCCTGGCCGCCGAATCGGAGGCGATCGAGAGCTCGGGCTTCGCGGTCGAGCCGTTCGGCCCGGCGATGATCCGGGTCCGCGCGGTGCCGACGTTCCGCGGATCGCGGGCCCGGCCGGAGGCGTTCGGCGGATTCCTGGACGAGCTCGCCGAGGGCGGCCGACCGGTTCCGGGCGCGGGCCTGCGCGAGCGCCGCGCGGCGATCGTGGCCTGCCACGCGGCGATCCGCGCCGGTGACCCGGTCGAGGCGGAGGAACTGTGCCGCGTGCTGGCCGCGCTCGAGCGGGCCCCGGGTCCGGGGGCGACCTGCCCGCACGGTCGCCCGATCTTCGTCGAGCTCTCGCGCGCCCGGCTCGACCAATGGTTCCTCCGGTCCGGGCTGTGACGGAACGGCGCTCCCGGGCCCGCGCGCCGGAGCGGGACCTGGTGACCGCCGCGCGGTCCCATCTCGAGGAACAGGGCTACCGCGTGTGGATCGATCCGGACGGCCACGATTACTTCGATCTGGTCGCGCGCCGCGGCGACGAGATCGGACTGGTCGAGGCCAAGGTCGCGAACGCGCGGGCCGTCTTGCAGCAGGCGCTCCGGCGGCGAGTCTGGGGCGACTGGAGCGCCGTGGTACTCTCCGGCGCGCGGTCGGCGGAGGGCCTCGTGCGCCGGAGCGCGGCGGGTCGGGCCGCTGCGGTGGGCGTCTGGTGGGTGGATCGGGGCACCGTGCGCGTCGCGCGCGCTCCGCG
>JASHWL010000191.1 GCA_030044105.1 Thermoplasmata archaeon | reverse complement strand
CGGGGAAGCCGGTCGCCGTGGCGACCTCGGGGGCCTCCCGCATCCACCGGGCCCAGTCGTCCTTCAGGAACGTCCGGAACTCGCGGTCCGCATCGCTTCGCCGGCGCCCCTCGCTCTCGACCAACGTCCGTCCGCTCCCGGTGCGTCCCCACCGGCTGCTCGGATATGAATCCCGTTGCGGGGGGCTCGGCCGCGGTGGCCGGAGCGGCCCGCCGCGCGCCGTGCGTGCGCGAAGAGTAGATGTGGGGTGCTCGCGAATCGGGGTCCATGCGGGCCGGTGCGGTCGTGCTGGCCCTGGTGTTCGCTTCGATCGTCGTCGTGGGCGGCGCGGTTCCCGGGTTCGGGCGGAGCGGGACCGCGTCGGGGGGAGCCGATCGGCCCGCGGCGGGGGCCGGCGTCGACCGCGTCGCGAGCGCGCGACCGGCCGGCCCCTCCGCCGCCGGGGACCCGGCTACGATCTTTCCGAACTGCACCGTATCGGCGGGCGCGCCCCTCGCTCAAGTCGGGGAGGTGTTCACGCTCACCGGCAACTTCGCGGGCTCGATCGTGGACGAATGCGCCGGGAGCTTCCTCAACGGCGCGGGCGGGACGATCACCTCGTCCGCGTCGCTCCTGTTCGGGGTGAGCCTCAACACGACGGCGAACGTGACCCTCGAGAACGTCACCGTCGCCGGCGATCCCCTCTACGGCGTGGCGGTCCTGAACACCTCGAACGCGCTCGTGGAGAACGTGAGCATCGCCGCCGGCGTCTCCTCCGGGGTCTACGCCGTCGACGACTCGCAGCTCGCGGTGGACCGGGTGGGCGCGAACGGCACGACGACCTACGGCGTGTTCTTCGGGGTCGTGGACGGGGGCATGATCGCGGACTCGTACGCCGAGGATGGGAGCACGGGGTTCGCGATCGAGGCCTCCTCGGGCGTGGTGCTCGCCGGCTCGAACGGCGACGGGAACCCCGCGGCCGTGGTCGACGTCGGCAGCACGAACGTGACGCTCCGGGGGGACCAGCTCGACGGGGCGGACGTCGGCATCTATTCGGTCCTGAGCTCCGGACTCGACGTCCAGTCCGTCGCGTCCACGGGCTCGGAGTACGGCGCCGTCGCGCGACAGACCGACGACCTCACGGTCGCGGACTCGAACTTCAGCGGCGCGACAGACGATGGCCTCTACGCGCTGCTCGCCGACGGCCTCCGCGTGAGCGACTCCAACCTCTCCGCGGCGGGCGACGTCGGCCTGGAACTGAACCAGACCTCGGGCGCGCAGCTCGTGGGCGACCTCGCGAACGCGTCCGGAGGCGAGGGGATCGACGTCCAGGACTCTTCGCAGGTCGCCGTCCAGGACACGTTCGCCTCGGGCGACCGGTCCACGGGCCTGCGGGTCGCGAACTCCTCGGGGGTCGCGAGCCTCGACGACCACTTCGATGAGGAGACCGCGCCGGACGCGAACGGGACCGTCCTCTCCCACTCGTCCGACGTCTCCGTCACCGGTGACTCCGACGCGGGCGAGCTCGTCGGCCTGCTCGACACCGGGTCCAACGGGGTGGCGGTGACGGGGGCGAACGCCAGCCACGACTTCGAGGGCTTCGCCTTCGTCAACGACCGCGACATCGACCTCGCGGGCCTCTCGGCGTTCCAGGATTCGTTCGGCGTCGCGCTGATCGGATCCACCGACGACGCGGTGTCGGGCACCGCGGTCGTCGACCCGGTCGCCGAGGTCCCGGACCTGGGATCCGCCGGGTTCGAGCTGGACTTCACGGACGACGTGACCCTCGCGGACTCCTCGGTGCACGGCGACCCCGGGACGCCCGCGACGTACGGGATCGAGGACGTGAACGGCACCTCGGGGCTGCTCGAGAACCTCTCGGTGCGCCACGTCGACTATGGGATCTGGGCGAACATCACGCTCAACTCGACGTTCGACGCGATCAACGTCTCGGGGGCGACCGACGCCGCGCTCGCGCTCAACGGGACGTTCGGGCTGCTCGTGGAGGGCGGCAACTTCTCGAACAGCGGCGCCGGGTTCACCGCGGGCGCGCTGATCGGCGCGGACCAGATCCTCGGGAACTCGTTCTACAACGACACCGAGGACTTCGCGTTCGCCGCCGACCACCTCTTCGACGTCGCGGTCTACTGGAACGACTTCGTCGACGGCCACGGATGGTCCGTGCAAGCGGACGGCGCCTCGAACGCGTCCGTGAGCTTCTCGGACGGCTATCCCGGTGGCGGGAACTACTGGAGCAACTGGACGGGGCCGGACACCGCGCACGGCCCCGCGCAGAACATCTCGGGACCCGACGGGATCGTGGACCTTCCGCTCGTCATCAACGGCTCGATCGAGGACCCGTATCCCCTGACCTACCCCATCTCGCTCGCGGACCTCAGCGTGACCTTCACGGAGACCGGGCTGCCGACCGGCGCCGCCTGGACGGTCGACTTCAACGGCACCAACCAGACGACGACCGGCGTCTCGATGTCGTTCCCCATGGACGTGGCGGCGCTCGAGTTTCCGTTCTACTACATCGTGACCGCGCCGAGCAGCTGGCGCACCGAGCCGTCGGTCGGGATCCTCGTCTCCGACGGCATGCCGCACCTGGTCACCATCGACTTCCTGCCGGACCTGTACACCGCCACGATCAACGCCACGGGCCTGCCGGCGGGCAGCGCCTGGTCGGTCTCCCTGAACGGGACGACGTACACGACCATCAACGCCCCGATCGAGCTCCTGCTCCCCGACGGGTCATACCCGTTCTCCGTGGTCCCGATCGCCGGCTACGTGGTCTCGCCGATGGCGGGCGCGTTCGTCGTGCAAGGGACGGCCGCGTCGCTCAACCTCACGTTCGTCCCGGTGCTCTACCCGGTATCGATCACCGAGCACGGCCTGCCGGCCGGCACGAACTGGAGCGCGACCCTGGGCAGTTCGACCCGGGCCTCGACCGGCGCGACGATCTCGTTCGAGGTCGCGAACGGCAGCCTCGCCTTCTCGGTGGCAAACGTCTCCGGCTACTGGCTGGCGGGCGGCTCGGGCTCGTTCACGGTCGCGGGCCTGGGGGTCGCAATCCTCGTCACGTTCGTCGCCAACGCCACGTCGCCAGCCTCGGCGGCGAGCGGCCTGCTCTTCTGGAGCCTGGTCGCCGTCGTGGCCGTCCTCGCGATCGCGCTCGTCCTCGCGGCCCTCGCGCTCGGCCGCCGGCGCCCCCCTCCGACGTCCCCCGAAGCGACCGCGACCGCTCCCGGCGCCGGCGGTGCCCCCGGTGCCGTAGAAGGGGCTGGAGTCGCCGCGCCACCCGCGGGTCCGCCCGTCGCCCCCGAGGCCGACTGGAAGGAGTGACGCACCGCGACTCGGCCGAGGTCGGCGGCGCCCCCTACTGCACCGGTCCCATCTCGAGCGTACGGAACGAGAGCACGGCGAGGCAGAACGTCACGGCGGCGAGGCCGGCCAGGATCCCGGCCCCGAGGAGGTCCGACGGGCCGAACGAGTGCGTGAAGCCGTCGCGGACGGTGTTCGCGGCGTAGGTGAGCGGGTTCGCGTACACGATCGCGCGGAGCACCACGGGCGTCTTCGCGGTCACCGGATAGTAGACCGTCGAGATGAAGATCAGGAAGTACTGGAGCAGGGACTGGATCGTGAAGTAGAGGTTCGCCGACCGGATCCGGCCGCCGAGCGCGATCAGGAGGCCCCCGAAGCACAGGCTGCCGAGCGCGATCGTGCCGAGGATAACGAACCCCTCGAACGGCGAGAGGGGCGTCAGCCCGATGAGCGGCAGCGCGACCAGCACCATGATCCCCACGCCGACCAGGGAGAACAGCAGCGCCGTCAGCAGCAGCGCGGCCAGGTACTCGGCCCGGAGGAACGGCCCCGAGAAGATCTGCTCGACCATCGCCCAGCGGCGGTCGAGCCAGAAGATCCGTCCGGCGAGCACCGCGCCGGTGATCATCTGCGAGGCGATCATGCCCGGCACGAGGTACGCCACGTAGGAGCCCGAGGCGCCGACGGACGGGATCAGTTGGGAGAACATCGTGCCCAGGATGACGATCAAGAAGGCGGGCTGCCCGAACATCACGAGCAGCGTGATCGGGTCGAGCGTCGCGACGAAGTTCCGGACCACGAGCCGGAGCACCGGCGGAAGCTTCAGGGCGCCTCCGGCGTGCCGGGACCCTCGGTGGCGTCCTCGGACACGAGCGTCACGAACGCCTCCTCCAGCGTCGTCTCCCGGACCGAGATGCGGACCAGGTCGACGTCCGACGCGTGGGCCCACCGCGAGAGCTCGGCGACCAGGTCCTCGGCGTTCGTCGCGCGGAACGTCAGGAGGCCGCGCGCGTCCGACAGGATCGCGAGCGACTGTCCCCGCGCCGCGAGGAGCGCGCCGACCGCGCGGCGCTCGGCCTCGGAGAGCGGTCGCTCGAACTCGGCCTCCACGGCGCGCGCGCCCCGGTACCGGCGCTTGATCTCGGACGGGGGCCCCACGGCCCGCAGGCGCCCGCCCTGCAGCACGCCGATCCGGTCGCAGAGCTGGTCGGCCTCCTGGAGGATGTGGGTCGTGAACACGATCGCGAGGCCCCCGCGCGCCCGCATCGCGAGGTAATCGAGGATGCGGCGTCGGGTGAGCGCATCCAGCCCGACCGTCGGCTCGTCGAGGAAGAGGAGCTCCATGTCGTGCATGAGCTCGCGCGCGACCTGGAAGCGTCGCCGCTCGCCGCCCGAGAGGCCCCAGGGCTTGCGCTTGCGCATCGGGCCGAGCTCGAACAACTCGAGCATCTCCTCGGCCCGGGTCTTCGCGACCTCCCGCGGGACCCCCCAGAGGAACGCGTAGAGCGTGAGGTTCGTCTCCACCGAGACGAAGTCGAGCGACTCGGACTGGAGCACCACGCCCAGCCGCCGCCGCTGCTCACGGCCGGCGTGTCGGAGCTCGGTCCCGAACAGGTAGCCGTGGCCCTCCGTCACCGGCAGCAGGGTCGTCAGGACCCGGACCGTGGTCGTCTTCCCGGCCCCGTTGCGGCCGAGCAGGCCGAACACCTCGCCCGGCCGCACGTCGAACGAGAGGCCTCGGATCGCGAACCGGTCCGGCGTGTACGCGAATCCCAGCTCCTCTGCTCGGAGCACCGGCGCGCCGTAGCCCGTGGTCGATCCCTCAGACGGCAGCCCCGTCCGTCACGCGCATATGAGCCGTGCTCTCAACGGGACGCGGCGCAGCCGGGGTGCAGCCCGCCGACCGAGCGGCCCCCGAGGCAGGCGCGGTCCCCGGTACCGAAACCTTCGGAGCACGGAAGCGCGGCGGGAAGAACCATCCTCCCTCTTTCGGAGTGCGTCCGGGTCCGACGCCGGGCCGATCGGGGCGCGAGCGGAGCGCGCGATAGGCCGCGAGCTTCGCGGCCTCGTCGAGCGCGAACTCGGCGCCCGCGTAGCCCCACACGAGGAGCGCCCAGGTCCATGGGATCGGAGTGACGAGGAACCCCGACACCGCGATGCCCGTGGCGGCGAGCTGCGTGCCCAAGACGGCGGCCACGAGGACGCCCGCGGGACGGGAGCGCCAGAACGGCCCCTCCGTCCGGGTGAGGAAGATGACGAGATGGCCCGCCACGGAGAGCTTCAGGTAGATCAGGGTCTGCAGCGGCCCGCCCGCCACGTGGAACACCGTGGACGCGAGCCCCAGGAACAGGAGCGAGGAGGCGAAGCCGGTCACGCCCAGGGCGGTCGCGACACCGAGCACCCGGTCCATCCGCCAGCGGACCGGGCGGGCGGAGACGCGGGCCCGGTCGTAGGCGATCGTGAGGATCGCCCCGTCGTTGAGCAAGGCGATCAGGACGATCATCGTCGGGGTGAGCGGGAAGAAACCGAGCAGGACGATCGAGGCGGTGATGAAGGCCAGCAGCCGGATCGTCTCCTCGATCCGATAGATCGCGTACGCCGTCATCCGCTGGAAGATCTGCCGGGCCTCCCGGATCGCGGTGAGGATCACCGCGAGGCCCGCGCTCGTCAGCACGAGGGCGGCCGCGGCCCGGGCCGCGTCGGTTGCGCCCGGGACCGCGATCCCCGCGTCGGCCCGCTTGAGCGCCGGTGCGTCGTTGACCCCGTCGCCGGTCATCGCGACGATATGGCCCTGCGCCTGCAGCGCCGCCACGATCGCGTACTTGTCCTCCGGTCGGACCTGGGCGAACACGTCGACCGTCTCGGGCGAGCGGGCCGCGGCCCGACCCGCGTCGTCGGCCCCCGCCCCTCCCATCGTCTCGAGGCGAGCGCCCAGCCCCAGCTGGCGCGCGACCTCGCCCGCGATCGCCGCCTGGTCGCCGGTGACCATCTTCACGTCGACCGAGAGCGCCGCCAGTTCCGCGATGAGCGCGCGCGAGTCGGACCGGAGCGGGTCGGACAGCGGCAGGACCCCGAGGAACGTCCACGGGCCCGAAGCGGCGTTGGATCGCGCGACGGCGAGGGCCCGGAACCCGCGACGGGCGAACTCCGCGATCGCGGGACCGATCGCGGCGCGGAGCGCGTCCGGGCGATCGCAGAGGGCCACGATCGCCTGGGGCGCTCCCTTCGCGGCGCGGACGACCCCGCCGGCCGCCGTGGTCGCCCGCGCCTCCGTGCGCTTGGTGACGGGGTCGAACGGCTGGAACGAGTCGACGCGGGGCCGCACCGCGGGGAGCCCGGCAGCGCGTGCCAGCACGGCGTCGTCGATCGGATCGTGATCCTCGGCCCGCGAGGCGAGGGCCGCCGCGGCGAGCACCTCGGCGGTCGTCACCCCGGGAAGGCAGAACGGCTCGCCGACCGTCAGTCGGTTCTGGGTGAGCGTGCCGGTCTTGTCGGAACAGAGCACGTCGACCCCGGCGAGCTCCTCGAGCGCCGCCAGCCGACTGACGATCGCCCCCTCGCCGGCGAGCCGTCGGGCCCCGACCGCCATGGTCACCGAGAGCACCGTCGGCATCGCGACGGGGATCGCCGCGACCGTGAGCACGAGGGCGAACTGGAGCGTGGTGACGAGGTCGATCCCGCGCACGAGCGCGACGATCTCGATGACGATCGCCAGCGCGATCGCGACGGCGATCAGAAAGTCCCCGATGCGGAGGACGGCGCGCTGGAAGTGACTGGGGGCCGGCCGGACCCCGAGGAGGCGCGCCGTCCGACCGAAGAACGTCGCGGCGCCGATCGACTCCACCACGGCGTCGGCCTCCCCGCGCCGGACAACCGCGCCCGCGAACAGCCGCTCCCCGGGACCTCGGGCGACCGGCAGCGACTCCCCGGTGAGGGCGGACTCGTCGACCTCGAGGGCCCCGCCGGCCTCGACGCGCGCGTCCGCCGGGACGATGTCGCCGATCCGCACGCGGATCCGATCGCCCGGCACGAGTTCGCGCGCCGGACCCACCCTCCACACACCCCCTCGAACCAAGCGCGCCTGCGGCGCGAGATGGGCTTGCAGCGCCCGAACGGCGTTCCCCGCCTGGCGCTCCTCCCAGAACGCGACGAGGCCGTTCACGATCAGGAGCGCCAGGATGAGGGCAACGTCCGACCAGTTCTCCAACAGGAGCCCCAGCGCGAGCGCGGCCTCGATCATCCCGGGGATCGGTCCCCAAAAGTAGCCCAGAAACTGTCGCACCGGGTGGGCCGCGGGTTCTGGGATCTCGTTGAACCCGTACCGGGCTCGTCTTCGGAGGGCCTCCTCCTCGTCCAACCCTCCCGGGGGAGGCGCGGGCACCGTCGGCGCGCTCGACCCGGGGAAAGTGGCCGTCATCGCGGTTTCCATCCTGCGGGGGCCGACGGTCCGATCAGGGCGGCTGGCCCACCCGGGTCCCGGCCCGGCCGGCCAGCGCGGGTCCGAGGGAGGCGATGTCCGAGATCACGAAGTAGCCGCCCCCGGACCCGAGGAACTCGAGCCCGGCGGTGACCTTGGGACCCATGCTACCCTCGGCGAACTCGCCGGCGCGGAGGTACCGCCGGAGCTCGTCCGCGTCGACGCGACCCAGCCATCGCTGGTGGGGTGTCCCGTACGCGACCGCCGCTCCCGGAACGTCCGTCACGATCGCGAGCGTCGCGGCGCCGATCTGCGCGGCGACCACGGCGGCCGCCCGGTCCTTGTCGATGACCGCCTCCACGCCCTCGTAGCGGCCCCCCCGCGCGCGCACGACCGGGATGCCTCCCCCGCCGGTAACGACGAAGACACAGCGCCGCCCCAGCCGGCCGTCCAGCGCCGCGCGGATCGCCTCGCCCTCGAGCCACCGCAACGGCCGCGGGGACGGAACGACCCGGCGCCACCCGCCACGTCCCGGATCATCGCGAAGGGTCCAGCCGGCCGTCCGCCGGAGGCGCGCGGCCTCGGCGGCCGAGTAGAAGCGGCCCACAGGCTTCGAGGGGTGCCGGAACGCGGGGTCCTTCCGGGCGACCTCGGTCCGGCTCACGATCGGCACGACGACCCGGGGCACGCGCGCGGCGCGGAGCGCCGCGCTCAGCTCCTGGGCGATGAGGAAGCCGATCTGACCTTCCGACTCCGCATCGAGCACGTGCATCGGAGGAGGCGGCACCTCGCGGGCGCCCAGCTCGGCCTCGCGCAGCAGGTCGCCGACCTGCGGGCCGTTCCCGTGCGTCACCACGAGCTCGTGCCCCCGCGCGACGATCGCCGCCAGGGCCGGGGCGGTGCGCCGCATCTGGCGGGTGGCGTCGGCCCACGTGCCCGCGTCGTGCGCGCGCTGGATCGCGTTGCCGCCGAGGGCGACCAGCACCCGGGCCACGGGAACGATCCTCCCCGGCGCGCGCTACGGGGCGCGCGGCGGGATCAGCAGCTCGAGGATCGCCTTC
>JASHWL010000190.1 GCA_030044105.1 Thermoplasmata archaeon | reverse complement strand
GAGCCCGTAGGTCGTGTCGTTCGCGAGGCGGATCGCCTCCTCGGCGTCCTGGAACGAGGCGACGGTGAGGACCGGCCCGAAGATCTCCTCCCGCACCGCGCGGGAGGTCGACGGCACGTCCGCGAGGACCGTGGGCCGGACGAAGTGCCCCGCGTCGAAGCGCGGACCGCGCGCGCGCTCGCCGCCGGTGACGACCTGGCCGCCGGCGTCCCGCGCCTCCGTGACGTACTCGAGGACGTGCGTCGCCTGTTCGGCGGAGACGAGGGGCCCCATCTCCACCCCGTCCTCCCAGCCGGGACCGAGCTTCAGCGCCTCGGCCGCGGCCCGCACGCGGTCGACCAGCGCCGCGCGCAGGCTCTCGTGCACGAGCAGGCGCGACGCGGCCCAGCACATCTGCCCCGCGTTGCTGAAGATCCCGTAGCCGATCCCACGGGCGACCCGATCGAGATCGGCATCGGGGAACACGATCACGGGGCCCTTTCCGCCCAGCTCGAGGGTCGCCGGCACGAACCGGCGGGCCGCCCGCTCGGCGATCCGCCGTCCGACCTCGGCGCTCCCGGTGAACGTCACGGAGGCGCACCGGGGATCCTCGACCAGGGCCTCCCCGACCTCGCGCCCCGGGCCGCTCACGACGTTGAGGATGCCGTCCGGGATCCCCGCGTCGTGGGCGAGCCGCGCGAACGCGATCGCCGAGAGCGGAGTGAGGCTCGCCGGCTTGAGGACCACCGCGTTCCCGGCCGCGAGCGCGGGCGCGAGCGAACGCACCGAGAGCAACAGCGGATAGTTCCACGGGGCGATGTGCACCGTCACGCCGACCGGCTCGCGGACCGTGTAGTCGAACCGCGCGCCCGGGACCGGGATCGTTTCGCCCTCGACCTTGTCGGCCAGGCCGCTCACGTACTCCAGCGTCCGGACCACGTAGGCGATGTCACCGCGCGACTCGCGCAGCGGCTTCCCCATGTTCCGCGTCTCGAGCTGGGCGAGGGACTCCGCCTGTCCCTCGACGAGCCCCGCGAGCTTGAGCAGGGCCTTCGCGCGTCGCGCCCCGTCGTCCGCGGCCCAGTTCGATTCCCGGAACGCGCGTTCGGCCGCCTCCAGCGCGGCGCGGGCGTCCTCGGCCGAGCCCACCGCGACGCGCGCGACCGTCTCCCCGCTCGCCGGATCGGTGAGCGCCTGGCGCTCGCCGCGTGCGCCCGGGGTCTCCCGTCCGCCGATGAGGAGCTCGTACGCCACGGAGTCCGGAGCCGACATGGGGTCGAAAGGTCCGAGCGGCGCGGTCGGATAGCGCTTCGCGGGCGTCCTACGGTCCGACCGGGTACTCCCGGCCCTTCCAGGCGATCGGCCGTCGGCGGACGCCCCGCACGAGCGAGGTCGTCACGAGGACGAGGTACCAGGCGACGGCGAGCGGGTACAGCAGCCCGTAGTAGGCCGGCGTGCCGATGGCCGCGTCGAACGCGACATGCTTGCCGAACAGGGCGACGTACAGGACGGCGCCGACGGCCGTGAGGGGAAGGCTGCCGGCCGCGAGGCCCAGCGGCAGCAGACCGAGCGGGAGGAGGAAGAGGCCGAGCAGCCCGGCGAGGAACCCGACCATCCGGGCCGCCGAAAAGTCGAGCCCGTGCACGTTCTTCAGCAGGCCCTCGAACATCTCGTGGCGGTCCGAGTACATCCGCGTCCGCCCGAGCTCGGGCGCCCAGGCGAAGCGGAGCGTCCGGCCCGCCGCGCGGTACCGCCGGGCGATCGCCACATCCTCGAGGACCTGACCGCGCACCGCCTCGTGACCGCCCCGGGCGAAGTACTCCTCGCGCCGGGTCACCCAGCACTGCCCGTTGGCCATCGCCGCGCGCGACCCCGGCCGATGCATCCGAGGGGTACGGAAGTAGGTCAGGACGACCTGCACGTAGAACGGCAGGACGACGCGCTCCCAGAACCCGACCATCTCGACCTGCGGTCCGATCGAGGCGAGGTCCGCCCCCTCGGACCGGGCCCAGTCGATCAGGGTGCGGACCGCGCTGGGCGCGAGGCGCACGTCGGCATCCAGGAACAGCAGCCAGGTCCCGGCGGCCGCGTTCGCCCCGGTCCAGCAGGCCCAGTTCTTGCCCACCCAGCCCGCGGGGAGCGGCGGCTCCTCGAGCAGCCGCACGCCCGGCTCCCGCGCCGTGATGACCGCGCGGGTCCCGTCGGTGGAGCCTCCCTCGACCACGATCACCTCGAGATCGGGGTAGTCCTGGGCGAGCACCGCATCGAGGGTCGCGCCGAGATCGGACGCCTCGTTGCGGGCCGCGATCACGACGCTCACGCGCTCGGGCGCCGCCGGAGGAGCGCCGGCCCCGACGGGCTTCAGCCGCGTGATCTGGAACGCGAACAGGAGCGCCACGCCCTGGAACAGGAGGACCAGGACCGCCCCGAGGAGCAGCAGCGCTTCCACCCCGAGCGGGAGCATCGGCGGCCGCGATGACGGCCTCTAATTAAGTGCCGGTCGCTCCAGTCGCGCGGAGGAGGGGTGGCCGCCGTCGAGCATCCCCGGATCCGCCCGGGCGCCCTCGACGACCGTCTCTACCAGGAGCGGATCGTCGCGACCGCGGTCGCGCACAACACGCTGGTCGTGCTGCCGACGGGGCTCGGCAAGACGGCGATCGCCCTGCGGGTGATCGCGGAGTACCTGCTCCGCTACCCGACGCGGTCCGTCCTCTTCCTCGCCCCGACGCGCCCGCTCGTCGTGCAGCACTCCCGGAGCGTCTAGGAGGCGCTGTTCGCGCCGACGCCCCTCGCGCTCGCCGGCGCGATCCCCCCGGAGCGCCGGGCCGAGATGCTGCGGCCGCCGCAGGTCATCGTCGCGACGCCGCAGGTGGTCGCGAATGACCTCGCCGAGGGCGGGTTCCCGCTCGCCACGATCGACCTCCTCGTGTTTGACGAGGCCCATCGGGCGGTCGGGGACTACCCGTACGTCGCGATCGCAGAGGCGAACCGGAACGGACCGAACGCGCGGGTGCTCGCGATGACCGCCTCGCCGGGCGGGTCGCTCGCGCGGATCCGGGAGGTGTGGAACCATCTCGGGATCGAACGGTTCGAGTACCGCACCGACCTCTCCCCGGACGTCGCCCCGTACATCCACGGCATCGACGTCGAGACCGTCGAGGTCCCGGTGCCCCCCGAGGTGCGCGACCTCGCCATCCGCCTGCGGGCCGCCGCGCAGCGCCAGATCCAGGTCCTCCGCTCCCTCGACCTCCTGCCGTCCGGCGAGGTCGGACGGCGCGCGGTCCTCGACGCCGGCCAGCGGCTCCACGGGGCGATCGCGGGCGTGCGGGCGAGCGGGGAGCCCGCGCCCCAGCTCTGGAGGGCGGTGACGGCCCAGGCGGCCGCGATGAAGCTGCTCCACGCGCTCGAGCTCATCGAGACCCAAGGGGTCGACGCGCTCCGCGAGTTCCTCGCCCGCCAGACGCCGGGGCCGGGCCAGCGCATGACCCCGGCGACCCGGGCCTTCCTCACCGACCCGGACGTGGAGGAGGTCCAGCGTCGCCTGAAGTCGGTCACGCTCGAACACCCGAAGATCGCCCGGGCGGTCGGCATCGTGGCGGACGAGCTCCGGCGCAATCCCGCGGCGCGCGTGATCGTGTTCGGCCAGTTCCGGGACACGGTCGACCGGCTCGTCGCGGAGCTCGAACGCCTCCAGGACCCGGCCGTCCGCCCGGCGCGGTTCGTCGGCCAGGCCGCCCACGGCGAGGAGAGCGGACTCTCCCAGAAGGAGCAGATCCGGATCCTCGACGCCTTCCGCGCGGGGACGGTCAACTGCCTCGTGGCGACCTCCGTGGCCGAGGAGGGGCTCGACATCCCCGCGACCGACCTGGTGGTGTTCTACGAGCCGGTGCCCGACGTGATCCGGACCATCCAGCGGCGCGGCCGTACGGGGCGGGCGCGATCGGGACGCGCCATCGTCCTGGTCGCCGAAGGCACCCGGGACGTCGGGCTGCACCGCGCCGCGTCCGCCCGCGAGCGCCGGATGCACGACATGCTCGAGAAGGTGCAGGCCGACGCCGAGAGCGGCCAGGGGCTCGCGCCGCCCCGGCCCAAGACCGTCCAGACGACGCTCTATCCCGGCGCCTAGCGACCGGTGCTGCCGAATCCCCCGCCCCGTCCGGCGACGGGCGCGACCCGGCCCCGACGCACGCCGACCGGCACGTCCTCGACCAGGCGGACCTGAGCGATCCGGTCGCCGACCCGGATCCGGTAGGTCCCCTCGAAGAGGTAGGTGAGCGGCACGCGGACCTCGCCGGCATAGTCGCGGTCGATCGTCCCCGGCGCGTTGACCATCAGCACGCCGCGCGAGCTGAGCCCGCTCCGGGGGCGGACCTCCAGGAAGGTGCCGGAGGGGCAGCGCAGCTTCAGGCCGGTCCGCACGAGGGTGATCCGGCCGGAGGAGAGCTCGACCTCCTCGCCGGCCGCGAGATCGAGGCAGGCGGACCCCGGCGTCGCGCGGGCCGGGAGCTCGACCGGCGGTGCGTCCGGCACGCGCTCGGCCACGATCGCCCGCGCCCGCCGGACCACGGGCGCGCGGAGGGCGCGGCCCTCTTTACGGTTCCCGCGCGGCCGCGCCGGCGTGCGCGGCCTCCTCGGCGACGGCGCCTTCCGACGCGAGCCAGCGCGCGACGAGCCGTGCCTCCGCCCGGCGCAGCACCTTCCCGAGGCCGGGCGCGCTGCGGCCCGCGAGCCGAGCGAGGCGCGTGAGGGTGATCCGGCGTGGGACCGCGTAGTAGCCGAGGACCCACGCACGGGTGAGCAGGTGGGCCTGCAGCGGCGTCAGGACCGGCGTCGCATCCCCCGGCACGAACGGGCGCGCGGACGAGCGCAGGATGCGGTACGGGAACTCCTCCCGGTCGAGCCGACGCAGCACCCGGCGGAGGGCGCGCTCCTCGCCGCGGAACGACGCGACGACCTTCTCCGCGTCCAGCCGGAAGGGGGCGGTGGGCGCGATCTCCCCGCCCGCGAGCGAGAGCAGGCGGCGCAGTCGATCGGGGTTCCGCTGACGCACGAGCACGATGTAGTCGCGCGTCCGGGGCCGGCGCTCCACGAGCTCGAAGCTCTCGAGCCCGTAGAGGGCCCGGATCCGACGGGACTCCTTCTCCAGCTCCGCCGCCGTCCGCAGCGGTCCCTTCCGGCGGACGCGGAGGAGCTGGAGCCGCCAGCCCTGCTCGAGCCGGAGCGTCTCGAGCAGCTCCACCTCCTCGTACTTCTCGAAGAGGCCCGGGGGGAACAG